>CALXSB010000064.1 GCA_944391005.1 uncultured Rickettsiales bacterium
GTAAAAAGTTCAGTGAATTAAAAAAAAGTTAAAAATAAAAAAGCTATAAACAAACCTTTTTGAGTGATTTTATAAATTTTAAAAAATAAAAAATCAGTCTTTCGACTGATTTTTGGTAGCGACGGACAGATGACATTATTGATATTTAGGCATAATTTTAACATTTGGAGTTGTGCTTGGAGTTGTAAAATGAGAGAAGTTTAGAGATGTTGAGAAATGTTTACAATACCAGTAAGCATAATTGCTTTTTTAAATTCATATGTTTTACTTCAAAAATGCATAGGTTATATAGTGTCTATGTGTGCTTACTATATTTGAAAAGAGTTCTGTTGCTCATCTTTGCTAATATGGCTTCGGGGAAACATCAGAGCTAAATTCTAACCATTTTGCATTAATTTATATTGATTTCTAATTGAAGTCATTTGAACTTTTTATAAATAAAAAACGAGGACGCAAGCACGTCCTCGAAAAAGTTGGGAGAATAATTAATTAGTAACTATTAAACTTTTTACCGGATTTTAATGCTACAAAAAATTAATCACAATAAACCCAGTAATTTTCAATCTGGATACTTCTTCCATAATCCGTTTCAAAAAAGAATTGAACGGTTTCGCCTGGAGAAACTGGAATTGCAGAATTAACTCCAGTTTCATCTGGATTATTCGTTATAACAGACGGAGCACCACTTGTTATAGTATACCAATCAGTAGTATAACGATTACCATCCTGTTTTATAATGGTAAATCTAAATGGAACAGTACTTGCCAAAGTATCTGCCGGCATGAGTCGAATTTTGAAAATCAGCCGATGCATTCTAGCATCATTTCCTACTGTTTTGGTTGGCGTAAGATTGCTTGTAGTAAATGTGAAACCACCAACAGCATAATTTGTTGCATATGGAAAAACATCATGTCCTGCATAAGCAACAATGTTGTCATCTTTACTTTCTTCATCTGTTCCAGTAGTAATCACAGTGGGAACGACATTAACATCATTTTCCATTGCATATGCTGGAACAGTAGAAAAGCCACAAAGCATCATGCAAATTGTCAATAAACCAGCAACGAAATGTGTACAAATAGTTTTTTTCATAGTATTCCTCCATAGACTTTTTGTATCCCAACTTTTATTTTATCAAAAACCACTGTTGTGGATTTTGATTTAAAATATATGTGAATTTCTCTACATATACATTTATTATACAATATATCTTTATAAAATTTTAAAATTGTAAAAAATGTAAAAAAATATAAGAGAACATACAAGTTTATGCCCCTTATATTTTTAACTAAAGTAATATTAATATATTTAAAATATCATTATTTACTTCTATTATCACAGTATTTATAACTATACCAATTTCATCAATTGATTTAGAAAATTTTTTAGATTCTTTTTAATCTTTTTGTCAGTTGCCAATTTGATAACAAACTGTATTAACGATTATTCCACTTTCATCGATTGATTTAGAAAGTTCTTTAGATTCTTCCTCAGAAATATATACTGAATCAGTTTCCTTTTGAATATTACTATTTACCATTTCTGCATTATTTTTATTATCCATTTGAATATTAGTACTTCTCTCATCAACTGTTGTTTTGTTATTTTCACTTGCTTCATTAATAGTAGGTACTAATACTATTATCACAGCTAATAATAAAGAAAATATTACTATACAACAAATAATGCTTGTCTTTCTATTAATACTATGTGTGACTCTATTCATAATATTCCTCCTTTCTTAAGATTTTGTATATATAGTTTCTTAAATTTTAAAAATGTTGCACTTTTTGCAAAAATTTGATAATAAAAAATTAAAAATAAAGTGCAACTTTTTAAAAAAAAATTACACTATATATACGAGAGATTTTATTAAGGAGCAATTAATGAATACAATAAATAGCAATGAATTAGATTTAGATAAAATAATAAGCGAATATACACCATATATTAGAACAATAATCAATAATATGTCTAATAATAATTTGAGTGTTGAAGATAAAGAAGAAATATTAGCAGATACTTTTTTCATATTATGGAAAAACCAAAAAAATATAACCGTATCATTTGACTCATATATTTCAGGTATTACAAGGAATTTAGTAAGAGAACGTTTTAGAAAAAAAAATTATACTTATAATTTATCAGATTATGAAAATAGTATCGGATATTATGATACAGAAAATTTTTTAGACAAAAATTTCTATATAGATAATTTAAGAGAAACATTTAATAGTTTAAAAGAAATAGATATTAAAATAATAAATATGTTCTATTATTTTGATAAACCTATAAAGGATATAGCTAAAGAATTAAACCTTTCTGAAATAAATGTTAGAAGTAGACTACATAGAGCAAGAAAAAAAATCAAAAAGAATTTTTATAAAGACAGTAGGTAATATGTCAATAGAAAAATAAAAAATTTTTCAAATATTTTTTAAGTAGATATTAAAAAATAGGCACACTTAATAAAATATGCTAAAATAGCACATTGAAATGGTAAAATATGTAA
>CALXSB010000065.1 GCA_944391005.1 uncultured Rickettsiales bacterium
TGATTATAAATATCACAGATATATTCTATAAAATATTTCTTTATATATTTTAACATTATTCGCCTCCATTAATACTAAAACAGTAATGTAATATATAGATAATGATAATATTATTATAACATATAAATAATATATAAACACCATCTAAACATCTTATCACAAAATACTGCAATAGTATATTATTATATATATTAAATTAATAATTAATAATTTAAAATATAATTAATAAATATGTTTTATATAATATATTAAATTTTTATTAAAATCAAGTAAAATGCAAAATAAATCAAAAAATAAACCAGAGAATAAAACAAAAAATAATTCAATTATTTATGATATACTGTCAAGACCAGAAGGTGTAACTCTTGATGAATTAGAAATTGAGCTCGGTTGGAAAAGGTCATCAATAAGGGGTGTAATGTCCAATATGCAAAAGGAACTTGAATTTTGTCTGCTGACTATTGATATTTCAAAACCTGCTTTTAATAAAGATAATAGCTTTAAAGGTTCTAAAAAAACTAGATATTTTATTAAAGATTGTGAATTTGATCTAAATGATACAATAATAGCATTATTTAAAATAGATGATGCATTTAGTAAAAAAGATAATAATAAATATTTTTTATTTGGATTAATTAAATTTTTCTTTTGCAACATCTAATTCACAAACAGCTCCAGTCCCTCGTACATGTGTATCTATTTGACTATCATTACTATTATCATTTAAAAATGTATTTCTCTCTCTTATCTGTTGTTTGGTTATACTTAAAATACATTTACATATACTATCATCAGTATAATATCTTTTACATGTTTGATTTATTTTTAAAAATAGTTTTTCATTTTTTGTTTCCGAAGCAATTGTTATTTTTGCTGAAAAAATAATAAAAGATAATATAAATAACATAATTTTTAATGATTTCATATTTATTATAATTTTTTGTATACAACTAATAATATATAATTTTATTTTTTAAAATCAATAATTTTATAAAGCACATCATTTATTTAAGATATTTATCTAAAATAGCCTGTTTTTTAGCTGGAATTTCAACTATCTCTTTTTGAAGTTTTTTTATATCTGCTTCTAAAGGCAAAACTTTTGAAACAATTTCTTTTTGTTCTTCTATATTTGGAACAGGAATTTTAATTGTTTCAATTCTATCTATAGAAGCCCTTTTACTTCTTGAAAAACCATATTCAGTTCCTTGTCTTCTCAATGCATAAGAAACATAATCTTCCAAAAGTATAGAATTATCTTTTAATCTTAAAATTCCACAATGGTCTGTTGGGTAGAATTTTATATCTTTATCAATGATATTAACCATCCAATCACCATCAATTCCCCATAAAACTGATTTTTTACTAAAATCATCAATCAATAATTTATCAATATACCCAAAAGGTTCAAAAACATTGGCACTATATACAGGAATTTGCCCATTTCTTACTAGCTCTTTATTTAAAATTCTTTTCCCTATGGCAAGACTAAATATATCCTTGTCTGATAATCTAATAGAATTATTGGCATTTCCATACAAAGAAACATACATTTGTTCAATACTTGATAACTTAGTTTTAATTTCTATTAAAGAATTCTTTTCAAATTCTGTTAAAGGCATTATTTCTTCAACGATTTTTTCTTGTATATCGCTAGGAACTATTGGAATCTTTATTCCATAAATATCTTCTGGATAAACATGTGGTTGAGCTTTCCCTTTTTGTAAATAATAAATATCGGTTTGTTTTGATTTTAAAAGTTCATAAACATATTTGATATTTATTTGTTTTAAATCTTTTGAAATAATTGTTGAACAATCAGAAGCCCATATTGGCATGTCAAAATAATTAACAAATCCAGCATTTGCACCAGATGCACTTATAGTTATAACATTACCATCTCTATTCGCTTTATTATGAAAATATGCAGGAGAAGTTCCTCCGGCAACTACTGGAATTTCTCCACAAATAGCATCTTTTTGAGTTATATTTGTTCCTTTTTCCACCTTTAGTTCCTTAATAAAATTTATTTTTTTTTGTTTTATACTTTGTTAAAAATTTAATTTTTTTCTTAAAATTTAAATTTATTACTTTTTCAAATTTCGGTAAAGAAAAATCTATTAGTTCAGATAAACGACAATAATCTATATGATTTTTTAAAGGATGTTCTTCTTGTAAATTTATACTCAATATTTGTTTTTCAATATCTTCATTTATAAAATTTTTATAAATATAAGAATTTAATTTTTCATTATCTAAATTATCTATATCAGAAAATAAAGATGATTTAATATATCCTTCATTATCTCTATAAATGTTAATGCCTTCTTGTCCTCTACGATTTGAAAATTCATATCCTAAAAATTGTTTTTCATCATTCTTTTCTCCAGAATTAGCCAAAACCAACTTGGAATTATAAGCCAAAAAGAAATAGAGCATTTTATCTTGTTCTAACAATTTTAGATTATTATTACTTAAATTTTTATGATCTTCATAAAATTCAGATTGTTTCGCAGTATCAGTTGGAACATTTTTAATAATAGAAATATAATCTTCAAAAGATAAATCTTCATAATTTATTTCAACAAACTTAGAAAAAGCTTTTTCTATTCCTGCAACAGCAACATCTCTATAATTATCAAAAAAAGATTTTACTATAAGGTTAATTTGTTCCCAATAATTATTACTTCTTCTTTGCATTAATAAAATAACAGTTTTTGTTCCCGTAGCCATAAATGCATTATTTTGCAAAGCTAAAATTCCTTTAATATCAAAATATTTTAATATAATTTCTCTTGTTTTAATATAAACCTTATTATTAATTAATAAGCTTGCAGGCAGAACAATACCAACATAACCGCCTTCCTTAACAAGTTGTTTTGCTCGTTCAACAAATAAACATTCAATTTCCGAACTATTTTCGCTAAAATTTTCAAATAATTCAAAACACTTGTAGCCATCTTTTATTGTTGGTTTAAATGCTTTTACAGAATATAGAGGATCTGCAATTAATATATCAAATTGTTGATTATTTTGATTATCCGTATCACTATGTAATTTTCCAATATAATCTTCACTATTAAATGGAGCGAGACCATTTGCATGTAATAAATTAGCTTTTCCGTCTCCATTTAAGAAACAACTAATTTTTGAAGTTTTAATTAATCTATAGTCTAAATCAATACCATAAATATATTTTTCGGCCCATTCAAAGTCTGTATTTTGCCATATTCTAAAATCTTTTTTAACTGCTGGTTTTGATATGGTTTCCACATCAATATCTTCTTTAATAATTTTATCAATATCATCCATTACTTCTGTTAAAAAATGACCCGTTCCGCAAGCATAATCTATTACATAAGGCAACACATCTTGTTCATTATTTTTTATTTTATTTTGAATAATTTCTTTAATAGGCAAAGATTTAATAATAAATTGTGTTAAATGTACAGGAGTAAAAAATTGTCCTGCTTCTTGTTTTATACTATCATTAAGCAATTTTTCAAAGAAATCTCCAAGGAATTGCTGTTTATGTGAGTATCTTAATTGTTTATCCTGTAAAAGTTCCACGACTTCTCTAACAACTTTTGCATTATCTTTAAATGATTTTTTATCAAAAACTTCCTTAAATGCAAATTCATTATTTTTATATAAACGAAGTGTTTTGTATATTTCTTCAAATTTATCTTTTTTGGCTTCGTTGTTGACAAAACTAAGAAGAGCCTCAAAATCATCTTTTGTGACATCAGATACATCTTTTTCAAGATAGGCATTCATACCAGCTTTATATAAATCGTTTAAGTCTTCTAGTAATTCTTAATCTGTTTTATCCCGTCCAAGAGTTCTTGTTTGAAATTTTACTTCTTCATTTTCTCCCCTATCTTCATCCCAAACTTTACACAAAAACATATTTATAATTTTATTAAAGGCATTAGGCTTATCAGAAACAACATTATGTCTTAAAATTTCTGCAAATTGATTATATATACCTTCAGAATCTTCTCTTTTTAACTCTTTTAAATCTTTTCTTCTAATGGCTTTAGATTCAACTTTGTAAAGATGAACATCGTTTTCAAATATTCCATTAGTTTCAAAAGTTTTGGACCAGCGATTAAATCTTTCTACTTGATTTAAATCCGCCCAATCATCTTTATTATGAATAATTGCATTTTTATATTCTATACTTTCACCTGATACATGTGATGTATAATAGCAAATAGCTTTTGTTGTTTTAGGCTCTTGTTGTAAATAAGTAAATACCTGTCCGCCATCATTTTCTTTACCTTTATTTTTATGAGAAAAAGTTTCTTTGACAAACTTTTCGTATTCTTTACCCCAAGTTTTGCACTCAATCATTGCAAAAGAATTATTGTTTTCATCCTTAACAAGAATATCTAAATATCCTTCTGCATGTCCCATTCCCCAAGATTTTTCTAATTCAATATTCTCTGGTTTATATCCTTTTTCAAGCAATCTATTTACACATTCTAAGACAACCAAAGTTTCTTCTTGATGAAAATTGCATGTGGTTCTACGATTACAAAGAATTTTAGGATCATAATCAATTTCGGACTTTTCAGGAAAATCTTCATTATATCTTATATTTATTTCATAATTATTATATTTTTTTGAATAAATATTACTTTCACCATTTTTTATAGAAAAACCCAAAAGTTTAATATAAGAAATAGCATCTCCCGTAACATGACTCCCTTTACAAAAACATCACTTAAATATTATAAATATAGAATTTATCTTAAAAGTCAAATATTATAATGTTTATTTAGCACAAAAATAAGCAAACTAATAAAACACTTCAATTTATAATATAAATATTACAAAGATATATTTATCAATATCTACTCGGTATATTCTAAAATTATTAATAAAAACAAAGGTAATAAAAATGATAAATAATTTATTAAGCAAAATAACAATTAATATTCAAAATAATTTAAATGTAGATAAATATAAAAGTGTATCTTTAAAAATTACAATAAAGTTTGTTTTTTAATTTATGAGAAAGAAAGCTATTTAAAAACTCCATTAGTTTAAATCAATTTTAATCAAGATAGTATTTACATATTTATACTGACATTTTTATTAAATCTAATATTACTTTAATCGCTATTTTCAATATGTATCAAATGATATATTTAGAAAATATATACAATATACTACTTGATATTGTATATATCTAACTTTTATTATTGAATATTTTGTCTTCTATCACACTAAAAGCAATA
>CALXSB010000066.1 GCA_944391005.1 uncultured Rickettsiales bacterium
CCACGCAATAGAAGTAGCATGGGGACGTGGTCAACAAGAAGCAGTAGAAAACATTTTTGGATATACAATATCTGCAAGCAAAGGAAAGCCTACAAATTCAGAATTCATAGCAATGATAGCTGATAAGCTACGCCTTGAATTAAAGAGTGCATAAGAAAATAATAAGACAATAAAGTTCCAAGATTTATTGATTAGTATTTAAAATATTAATCAATAAATCTTGGAACTTTATTGTCTTAGACAGCAAGGGCCTGAGATAGATTTTTGTTCATAATTAAGATTATTAGTTTCTTTTTCAAAAATAAAATTAAAACAACCATCTTTATACATTTTCATCACAGCATTATAACCAGATTTCACACAATTTTCCACATCTTTTTCATCTCCAATTATTTTTATGTCATCACAATCTACAGAAATCCATAAAGTAGAAGCATTTTTTTGATTTATTACTGCTGATCTTCTCATTCCTTGAAATGTGTTTCTTATTCCGGTGATTAAATTAACCTTTTTATTAGAAATTTTTTTATTATATAAGTTTTCTATTCCGATAACGACATCTACAAATTGATTCATATGTATAGTAGGAGTATTATTTGTCATACCACCATCAAGAAATTGATGCAACTGACCATCTATATAAACATTATTAGGAAGATATAACATGGGTAAAGTACAACTATTTTTTACTGCTTCCCAAATAGTTCTATCAGAAAAATATTTTTCATTTTCTATAGCTTTTGATGAATAATATATAGTTTCTTTAAATGTTATATCTAATGTTGGAATAAAAATAGGTATTTCAATATCACACATATATTTTTTTCCTTTTTTTATACATGCATCTCTAATCGTTTTTTCGATTATTTTAGGATTTTTACCACCACCTCTAAATAATAATCTAAATGGTGCTAAGATTTTATCAAGAAAAGTAAATTTGGGGTATTCAACATTATAATATTTCATGTAGTCCAATATTTCATCAGTTTTGTATCCGATTGCATATAAAACTGCTATACAACTACCAATACTAGTTCCTGAAATTGCTGATATTTTTATTCCTAAATCTTCCAATGCTTTTATTACTCCTAAATTGCTTAAAGCCTTAGTACCTCCACCAGTACAAGCTATACCTACAGTTTTCATATATTTAAAGTTTCCTTTCATTTTTTAATTTATAATTTTTTCATTTTGCCTTAGATTATTCTAAGATTTTTCCTTTATAACAATACCTTTTGGAAAATATGATATTTAAAAACAAATATATAACAAAGTTATTTTTAAATTTTCTAAATTAACATATTCAACATGATAGAACATTTTATAAGAAAACAAAACTGACTATATTCTAATCAAGTTCATTTCATTATTGCCAATAGTATTATATATTATTTTTCAAGATTTTCCAATGTTATTTAATGAAAAAAGTGAAAAATGCATTATTAGCAAAAAAAGAAATACTCCATATAATAAAGAAGGGGGAGTATTATGAATTGTAGCTGTGAAATAAAAAGTATTATAAAATGTATGGCAATTTTTATAAGTATGATAATAATAATTACTCTAATAGTTACTATTATTATAATAAACGACAAAAAAAAAAAAAAAGATATATTAACAGCAATTGCAGTAAAAGGAGATAATACACAACTAGGTACAACAACCATAAAATTTAGTCAAAACGAGATTATAGTTGGAACAGCATTGAAACATCAAGAAGGTAGTGACACAATTTTAGTAAATGAAACAGGAATTTATCAAATTTCTTATCAATTATTTGGTATAAAAGAAGGAGCAGGCTCTTTTAATTTTAATGCAACATTACTAATAAATGATACTATCATAGATAGCACTTTTAACGATGGACCAGTATTAGAGGACTTAGTAAATAATCGTATCACATTAACAAGTACAGTCATTTTAAGATTAAATGCAGGAGATACATTAAAATTAGCAGGTGTATCTATCGAGGATATCGAATATGAAAAGGCAAGAATTGATATAGAAAAAATAGACTAAAAAGAAGTAAATATAAAAACCTGAAAAAATCTATTTATAGTATTTTCAGGTTTTTTTCAAAAATAAAAAAAATAAACAAAATAAAAAATGAATAACCTCCAAAAAAATGGAAAAACTAATACAAATACATAACAAAGGAGGATATTCATGGAGGCCAGTAAATTAAAAAATATGATAATATTAAAAAATGTACCTTCTAATTTAGTAGAAGAAGCTATTGTCATATTAAAAAGTTCAGCAAAAATGAAAAATTTACAAAAAATAGAAAATAATAAAAAAAATAATAAAGAAAATATAGAAAAAAGAGGAAGTGATTATGTTTTAAAAGAAGCAGAGATGATTGTATCAAGATATATTTCACAACTTGAAAAACAAAAAAACAAGAAAGAAATAGATAAAAAGCAAGTGAGTAAAAAATATAGAAGACTAAAAAATTATGCCTATCTTTCCAGTTTCATTATTTTCCTACAAGCTTTAATATTATTTACAAAATAAGCATAAAACCCTCTTACTTCACATATAGTTTAAAAAGAAACGAAGGAAGAGGTGTTTTTTT
>CALXSB010000067.1 GCA_944391005.1 uncultured Rickettsiales bacterium
ATTATTATTATTTTTTTTAATCAAATGATTGGCATTTATATACATATTAATATACCATTGAATTGTTAACACAATTCAATGGTATATTAATATTTTTAAAAAGCTATCTTTTTTTGACAATCTCAAAGCAAACTATAAACAAGTTAATTATTAAGACTGTTTATTTTCATCAATTATTTCTTCTTCGAAATCTATTGGCAATGGTAATTTTACTTTACCTTTATCCGCAATATTAATAATTTTAGAAGCAGTTGATAACATATTGCCTTTTCCTGTTGTCAAATAATTTCTTGCAGAATCATAAGCATCTTTTGCCTTATTTAAACTTGTCCCAATTTTGACTATTTCCTCTGAGAATTTTTCAACTTTTGCATATAGTCTTTTTGATAAATCAACTATTTCCGCAATATATTTATTTTGATTTTCAATATTCCATAAGTGTTCAATCATTCTTAAAACTGGCATAAATGAAGAAGTTGTTGTTATTGCAACTTTATTTTTCATTGCAACATCAAATATTGTTTTATCAAATTTAATTGCATCTATATATGCACCCTCCACTGCTACAAACATAAACACAAAATCAGGTGTATCTTCTGCACTTTTTTTATTAAATTCTTTATAAATATTTTGATATTCTTTTACTCCTAATTCTTTGATATGATTTTTTATATCATCACAATAAAGTTTTAAATATGTATTTTTTTCATTTTGATTGTTGCAGGTTATATATTTTTCATAGTTTGCCATTGAAACTTTTGAGTCAACAATTAAAATTCTATCCTCTGGTAATTTTATTAAAAAGTCTAAAAAGAAGTCTTTTCCATCAGAATTTTTAATATTATATTGTTTAAAAAAACTTATACCTTCTTCTAAGCCTGACATTTCAAGCAAATTTTGTAATTGAAATTCCCCCCAATTTCCCTGTGCTTTTTTATCTCCTTTTAGTGCAGTAGCTAAATTATCAGCTTTAGTTCCAATATCTTTTGTTGTATCCATTAGGTCTTTTATATTTTGTTCAATTTTTGCTGTATTTTCTTTATTTCCCTCCTGTGCCTGTTGAATTTTATCTTTAAATTCTTTTATATCTTTATTTAATGGAATTAATAAGTTTCCAAGACTTTCGTTTTGTTCCTTTTTAAAAGTTTCTTTTTGTTCTTTAATAATTTCATTGGAAATTACCTTAAATTGATTTTTTATTTGCTCTTGTAGTTCTAATAGATTTTCAATATTTTTTTTCTTTTCCTCAAGTTCAACAGAATTTTTTTTATTTTCAATTTCAATTTCTTTTAATTTTGCTTCTAGAGATCTTTTAACTGAATTTTCTTCCTTCAATTTTTGATTTTCTCCTTTCAAAAAGCTATTATCACTTTTAAAATTGACAATAATTTCATCTTTAGATTTAACAACCCCTTCCAAATCATTAATTCTTTCTTCTTTTTCTGCTAGTTTTTTATTTAATGACTGAAATTCACCTTGTAATTTTGCAAACTCAATTTGATAATATAGTAATTCCTTTTGCTTTGATTTAAAAACATCAGATAATTCAGGATCTAAATTATTTTTAGACTGTTTATATATAATTCCAACCAAAATAATACATAAAATACTTTGTATTGCTATAATAATTAACATTTTATTCTTTTTAATTTAATAAACAATATAATAAATATTATTCATTGAAATGCAACAATTATAAATAAAAATTTTTAATAAATTAAAATCTTGTTTTTTTATTAGTTGTTAGTATACTTTATAAAAGTTAGAAAATAATAAAAATATTATGGTAGAATTTGGATTAGAATTTTTACAGGAAAAAGATATTGAAAACAATGGATTGGCAAGGTTGGGTTTGTTGCATACTGCTCATGGAGATGTTCATACTCCTTGTTTTATGCCTGTTGGCACTGTTGCTGCAATGAAGGCTATGCACTTTGATCAGCTTAAAGAAACTGGTGCTGAGATTATGCTTTGCAATACCTATCATTTGATGATACAGGACAGATATAATACTATATATAAGATGGGCGGATTGCATAAATTTATGAATTGGGATAAACCTATTCTAACAGACTGCGGCGGATTTCAAGCTATGTCTTTGAGCAGTTTGAATAAAAAGAAAGAAAAGGGTGTTACATTTAGATGTCATTTAAGTGGACAAATACATGAATTAACACCTGAATTTTCAATGGAAATTCAACATAAACTTGATACTGATATTACAATGGCGTTGGATGAATGCGTTAGACAACCGGCTGACTACAAATATACTAAAAGGGCTATGGAGAGAAGTTTAAGATGGGCCCAAAGAAGTAAAGATGCGTTTGTTAAACGTCCGGGCTATGGTATCTATGGAATTGTCCAAGGGGGTGCTGAAAAAGATTTGAGAACAACATCTATAGAAGGTCTTAAAAAAATTGGTTTTGATGGCTATGCTATTGGTGGTGATTTGTCTATTAATGATGGTTGGGAATTAATGTTTAGTGTCTTGGATTATTTAACACCTATGATGCCAGAAGATAAGCCGCGATATTTGATGGGTGTTGGAAAACCAATTGATATAGTTGGTTCTGTGCTTCGTGGTGTTGATCAGTTTGACTGTGTTTTACCTGCTAGAAGCGGAAGAAATGGGCAGGCTTTTGTTAGGGGCGGAACGCTTAATATGAAAAACTCAAAATATAAATATGATGATAGTCCGATAGATTCAAAGTGCAATTGCAGAGCCTGCAGACTGCATACAAAAGCTTATATAAATCACTTGTTTAAGGCTGATGAAATTCTTGGTGCAATGCTGTTGACGGAGCATAATATAATGTATTATCAGGATTTAATGAGGGGAATTAGAAAGGCTATAGCTGAACATAGATATAGAAAATTTGTAGATGAATTCATGAAAAATGGAGCTGTAGATTTATATTAATTTTATTGGAAATAGTATATTGGTATATTTATACTATTTCTAAAATTATCTTATGCCAAGTTGCTGTTTAAATAGATCTATAGCTTGTGTGCTAACCAATGCGGGCTGTCCCTTATTTACTATCTCTAAATCATCAATTGCGGTTTTATCTTTTAATTCTATTTTTGCCATGGCCCTTAGGTAATAACAATTATATCTTATCATTGATAAAGTGCCAATTGGTCTTGCTGTTAAACCTTCTATTATTTCAAGGGCGGTTGTTGTATTTTCTATTATATTTTGAGCTTTTATTTTTGAACTTGAACTTTTACTATTATAATATGCCATTGAAATTCCGTAGTATGCATCATAATTCCTTGGGCTTACTTTTAATACTTCTTTGTAGCAGGATATTGCTTTATCAAAAAAATTTGTTTGATTAAAAATAAGACATAGGTTTAATTTTAAATCTATATTGTCTGGATATTTTTTTAACAGCATTTCTATATTTCCTTTTGCTTTGTCATATCTTCTATTAAATATGTCATTTTTTAATACAGGAAAATACTGTCTAAAATACATTTCATCTTGAATTGCTTGTGTAATTGTTGGTGATTTTTCATAGCCTGTAATTATAAAAACAGGTGTGTTGTTTGAATATTGACCGAGATTTAGCATAAAAACTTTTATTTGTTCTCCATTTTTTATATTTTTTTCCATTGATTCGTTAACAGATCTTTGAGTTGTTATAAAATATGTTTTTCCTCTTGTTGAATACATTGTTGAAGTAAAAAATAAACCAAAATTTTCATCTGCTAAAATACTTTCTGCTGAGTCATCCAATGTAAATTCTTTAACATTGTTTGATATTTTAAACCAGTCTAATAAAAATGGTTTTTGATATGTATCTATTTGTCTTGCTGCACCTCTATATTCTAAAAATGTTATATATTTTTGCGGTCTTTCTAAATATGTTGTAAAACCAGTATTTCCAACGCTTATTTTTTTTTCATTGTATGCACCTTCAACAATATTGATATTTCTTACATTATATGTGCTTAATAGATCATAAAAATCAACATAGGTATATTGTTTTAATTCTTCATCTGTCATTGAAAAACAAGGTTTAATTAAAAATAATAATGTTATAAAAAATATAGGGATTATTTTAGTTTTCATTTACATAAAACTTATTGGTTTATTTTATTATTAAACCCAAATTTTATTATTTCAAGAATTTTTTAATACTAATTAAACATTGAATATACTATACAATTATTAAAATTGTCAATTCTATGCTCTACTACACTAAATGTTGTTGCGGAAGCATGAATAAAGCTTTCGCCAGTATAAATCATTAAATGAAATTGGTTTTTTGAAACTTGCTTTAACACTATATCCCCAATATCAATATTGCTAATATCTTTAACAATAAAAAATTGTGAAAATTTCTCTTTTAATATTGTAAAATCAGGTTTTTTTGAATATATAATTGTATCATAATAGGATAATGGTTTATTGTTATATGTATATCCTATTTCATCACAAATACCTAAAATTAATCCAAGACAGTCAACTCCGCCATTATTGTTAGAATTTTTCTTTATTCTTCCTTGATATTTAAATCTAGTGCCGATCCAGCTTTTTGCAGCTTCAATTATTTTTTCTCTAGTAAACATTACATAACCTTTAATAATAGTTCAATACCAGGCAAATGTGGTTCGCCCCTAAAATTTATAGCATTATTAAATCTTGAACAACATGTTTCAAACTTTTTATCACAACCAGCTAATATATTAAATGAATCATTAATTTCTAGGGCATATGGTAATTCGCTTGCTAATATAAAAAGTCCGCTTGAAAATTGTTTTATTTCTGTTTTTTGTCCATTATTATTTCCACTTGTAAATTCAATTACTCCATTTGTAAAATAGCCATCACCTTTACTTATAATTATACTATCATCTGTATAAAAAGTTGTATTATCTTTTATGTTTGATATATTTCCGCTAAATGTAAAATTGTTTTTATTTAGTTTGCATTTATTATCACAAAAACAAGCTCTGCATATTGGACTATAAACATCTCCTATTATTTTATTTAATTCATTTTTAAGTCCGTTTACATTTGCTATGAAAATATTATTTTTAAGTTGTATATCTGATATTTTACCATTTAATAATGATACTTTACCTTTATCTAAATTTAATAGATCAACTATAAATATTTCAACTTTAGCTCCATCATATTTTCCAGATAATATATCATTGCTATTTATTAGATCACTTGATATTAAATTTGAAAATTGAAAGCTATCATTTTCTATATCAAGATTACTTTCTAAATCTTTAACATCATCAGCTGAGATATGGTTATATTGTATGCCATCATATGTAAAATCTTCACTAGCTGTCGTGAATGATAGAATTTCATTGTTTTTTAAAGTAAATTTCCAGCATCTAACTAAATTAGTAGTGTTGTCATTTATAATATTTTTTAATTCATCAGTTATATTTTTCATCTCAATATATTTTTTATTGTAATTTTTAAAATATATTGAGACAAAAAACAGGGAAGAATATTATTTATACAAAAAATATTTCTGTCATTAAATAGTTGAATATAAATATTAAAATTGAAGCTACCACAACAGCATTAGTTGTTGCTTTTCCAACACCTTCTGCACCCTTGTTTGAATTATATCCATAATAACATCCCATTGATCCAATTATAAAACCAAAAACAATTGATTTTATTAATCCAGAATAAACGTCTTCAGCCTTCATAAAATCTATTGTTTTTATTATATATGTTGCACCATTAAATCCTAAACTAAATACGCTTGTTAAATATCCGCCAAAAACGCCAATTACATCAAACACAAATGTTAATATTGGTAATGATATTATTGAAGCAATAACCCTAGGAGCTATTAGATATCTGAATGGATTTACAGATAAGGTTTTTAATGCATCTATTTGTTCTGTAACCCTCATAGTTCCAAGTTCTGCAGCTATTGCAGAGCTAATTCTGCCAGCAACCATTAGGGCGGTTAAAACGGGACCTAATTCTCTTGTAATTCCTAATACAACTATTGAAGGAACCGTATCCGTAATAGACCATCTTGAAGATCCAACAAATATTTGAAGTGCTAAAGCACCACCAGTAAATATAGCTGTCATGCCAACTACCGGCAATGATAAAAAACCAATTTTAAATAGCTGTTGAAGTATTAAATCAAAATGCCATTTAGGTGTAATAGAATATTTTATTGTATTATAAAAAAATATTGAAACTTTACCAATTGATTTAAAATTTTTTAAAGTTTTTTCCCCAATTTCTTGCAACGTTTCTATAATTTTCATTTTTATATTTTAATTTATACTAAAGATATAATGTATTTTATTTTTATAAAAAATCAATAATTTATTATCTTTTATTTATAATTGTAAAATTTTATTAAAGAATAATTATAATATTAAAAGCTTATCAATAAAAATTAAACCATTTTTAAATTATTGTTTACTTTAAATTTTTTATATATTAAAATACTAACTGTTATTATTCTAAAAAAACAAATAAAGTAGATAAGATGAATTTAAGAAATATAGCAATTATTGCCCATGTGGACCATGGAAAGACTACCCTTGTGGATCAAATGTTAAAGCAAAGCGGCACTTTTAGAAGTAATGAAGCCGTAGCTGATAGAGTTATGGATAGTGGAGACCTTGAAAGAGAAAGAGGTATTACGATTTTAGCAAAAGTTACATCAGTTGAACATAATGGAACTAGAATAAATATAGTTGATACTCCAGGACACGCTGATTTTGGAGGTGAAGTTGAGCGTATTTTGTCAATGGTTGATGGTGTTGTGCTATTGGTTGACTCAGCAGAGGGACCTTTGCCGCAAACTAAGTTTGTGCTTTCAAAAGCTTTGCATTTAGGTATTAGACCTATAGTTGTGATTAACAAAATTGATAGGCAGGATGCAAGACCTAATGAAGTTTTAGATGAAATTTTTGATTTGTTTGTAGCCTTAGGGGCAAATGATCAGCAGTTGGATTTTCCTGTTTTATATGCTGTCGGCAGAGAAGGATGGTGCACTGATGATCCAAATAAAAAAGGCGAAAATTTAGAGCCTTTGTTTGATTTAATTTTAAAACACGTTCCTGCACCAAAAATAGAACAGGGTGATACATTTAAAATGCTTGCAACAACTTTAAGTGCAAACTCATTCCTAGGCAGAATTTTGACTGGTAAAATCTATTCTGGAAAAGTAAAAACTAACATGCAGGTTAAAGCACTTGATTTAAATGGAAATGTTGTTGAAAGAGGCAAAATTACAAAAATTCAAGCATTTAGGGGAATTAAAAAAGTTGATTTGGATGAGGCTGAGGCTGGTGATATAGTATCAATAGCAGGACTTTCAAAAGCATCTGTTTCTGATACAATATGCGATCCAAGCAATGAAGAAGTTATACAATCAACTCCTATTGATCCACCAACAATGTCTATTACTATTGGTGTAAATACATCACCATTGGCAGGTCAAGAGGGTGATAAATTAACATCTAGATTAATTAGAGACAGACTATACGCTGAGGCCGAGACTAATGTTGCTATTAAAGTTGAGGATACTGACAGCACAGAAACTTTCCAAGTTAGCGGAAGAGGTGAATTACAATTGGGCGTTCTTATTGAAACCATGAGAAGAGAAGGTTTTGAACTTACTGTTGGAAGACCTAAGGTTATTATGAAAGAAGAAAATGGCAAGAAATTAGAACCTTATGAGGAAGTAGTCATTGATGTTGATGATGAGTTTAGTGGAACTGTAGTTGAAAAGCTCAGTAAAAGAAAAGGTGAATTAAAAGAAATGAAACCTTCTGGCACTGGTAAGACAAGACTTGTATTCATAATACCATCAAGAGGTTTAATCGGTTATCAAAGTGAATTTTTGACAGATACTAGAGGAACTGGTATTTTAAATAGAGTTTTTGACAGCTACCAAGAATATAAAGGTGAAATTCCTAACTTAAGAAAAGGCGTTCTAATTAGTATGGATAAAGGTGAAACTATACCTTATGCTTTATTTGGCATTCAGGACAGAGGCATAATGTTTGTTGGACCTAAAGAAAAAGCATATGAAGGTATGATTGTTGGAGAACATGCCAAGGATAATGATCTAGTTGTCAATGTTCAAAGAACAAAAAATTTGACAAATGTTAGATCCGTTGTATCGGATGAACATATTGTTTTGACTCCTCCTGTTAGAATGACTCTTGAACAAATGATGACCTATATTCAAGATGATGAATATGTTGAAGTTACTCCTAAAAGTTTAAGACTAAGAAAGAAATACTTGTCAGCAATTGAAAGAAAGAAATATTCAAGAGGACAAAGGGAAGAAGAGTAATTTTAGTATTTATTATTTTATTATACATAAAAGCATTATAAATATATAATGCTTTTTTAGTGTTGGTTATTTTTTAGTTCTTGTTGTAATTAGAACAGAATTACTTAATATTTGATCCCCTTCTTGCAAATCGTCGCTTTCTATTTCTATTTGTGCCAAGTCCGACAATCCAACTGTTGCATATACTGGAACTATTTTATTATTTTTTTCTAACTTGTACAAAATAACTTTACCTTTTTGTCTCTCAGGCTTTTCAACTCCCATAATTTCCAAAAGTCTATTGTCCGGATTAAATCTTAGTGATACGGTATTAATTTTTTTAACACCCTTAACTTCACCTATTGGTATTGTAACATAAGCAGTCATGCCAGGTAATAATTCTTTGCTTTCATTTTCTATCTCTATAATAACATTATATACTACAACGTTTGATTCTGTTGCAGGATTTAGTCTTATCTGCTTGACAACTCCATCAAATACTTTTGATGGGTAAGAATCAACTGTAAATTCTACTTTCTGGCCTTCTTTTATAGAACCAATATCGGCCTCAGAAATACTAGTTTCAATTTGCATTTTAGTTAAATCTTCTGCTATTTGAAATAGTATAGGTGCAGAAAAACTAGATGCAACAGTTTGTCCAATATCAACTTCTCTTGATATAACAACACCTGATACGGGAGAATTAATAAAGGCATAGCCTAAATTAATTTGTGCCCTATCATATTGAGATTTTGTAATATTATATTCCTCTCTTGCGTTTTTTAGTTCTGTTTCTGCTTGGTCTAATTCAACTTTAGCTATATAATTATTTTTAAATAATTCCTTTGTTCTTCTATAGTTTAGATCAACTAAATCAAGGTTTGATTTTGCTTTTTTCATGGCAGATTCGGCTTCTCCAACTTCCTTTTTTAATATAGAGGTATCCAACTCTGCTAATCTTTGACCTTTTTTAACAACATCATTATAATCAACAAATATTTTTTCAATTCTTCCAGATACCTGTGCACCAACTTCAATAACATTTACAGGATTTATTGTCCCATTAGCTGTTATAGTTTTTGTAATATCGCCAACTTGAACTGTATCAATATCAAAATCCTTTATATTAAATTGGCTTTTTGCTGGCCTAAATACGAAATATCCAATTATTAATAGGATTACAATTACTATAGCAATTTTTTTCTTAGTTATTTTCATTTATATTACCATTGTTATTACTACTAACTATATTATCAAGATTTGCAGCATCTGTTAATTTTTCCATTTCCTCAACGCTAATTTGTCCAAGTGCTCTTATTAGATTGGCCCTTGATACAAACCAATTGTGTTGAGAACTTATTAATTCATATCTTGCGGTAGCTAAATTTGATTGAGCATCAAGCAGATCCAATATTGATGATTTTCCATTTTTATATCTGCCTAACATAGTTTTTTCGGTTTCTGTAGCACTTTTTAAAAGCGTTTGACTTGTTATATAGGTCCTCTTGGCAGTTATAAAGTTTTGATATGCAGTCCAAACATCAAGTTCTATACTCTTTTCTAAATCTTTAATTTGCTCATCAATTATATTTAATTCACTTTTTGCTTTTGCTACATTGTTATAAATATAGCCGCCTGTAAAGAATTGCATTCTTGCTGTAATTCCTATATTATAATTATCTCTATCATCTCTGCTTCCTTTTCTTAGATCATTTGTATGGCCATAGGTTCCAGTTAATGATACAGATGGCAGCCATTCTGTTTTAGCACTGTAAATTTCAGCCTTTTTAGCTTTTTTTGTTTCATAATAAGCCTTTAAATCAGGACGATTTTCTAGAGCCCTTTCAATTAAATTAACTATATTTTCTTGAAAATCATCCTTTGATACATCAAGCATAGGTGGTGCCAATTTTAATTCAATAACAGGGCTTATATTCAGCAAATAGTTTAATTCAGCCCTTTTAATTTTTGCTTCATTTTCGGCCCTTTCCCTAAGAAGTCTATTTTGTGTATAGGAAGTTTCTGCCTGTAATTTGTCCGTTAAAGGAACAAGTCCAATATCATATCTAACACTTGCGGCCTTAAAAGCTTCATAGCTTGAATTTTCAGTTTCTTTAGCTGCATTTTCATTTGCTAAAGTTGAAAATAAATCATAGTATGCCTGTATTACATTATATATAAAGTTTTGAACAAAACTATTGGTTTCAAACTTTATAGAATTCAATTTATATTTGAAATTCATTATATCAGCAGTTCTGCCACCAAAATTAAATAAAAGATAGTCTAATGTAATTGATGGGGTAAGACCCTCTGTTCTTGATGATGTAGAAGTTTCGTCATATTTTGTTCTATTATTTGAATAGCCCAATTGTCCAGTAATAGTTGGAAAAGCTTCTGAAAGTTGTGTTTTATAGGAATAATTACCAACATCTATATTTAACCATGCTTGTTTTATTTGAGGATTGTTTTTTAGAGCTATATCTAAAACATCTATTAGTGATAATTCTTTATCTTTTATATTGTCCTTTATAGATACTTCTTGTTGTATATTGTCTAAATTTTTAATATCATTAACTTCCTTTGCAAATAAATCAAAAGTTATGAAATATGTAATAATCAAAATACCAATAAAACTATTTTTCATATAAAAAACAAATATTAAACAATTCTCCCAATATTATTTTAATAATAAATTAATAAAAGTAAACGATTTTCTAAATTATTAGTAAAAATTATTATAATTTATTTTTTTTACAATTTTATTAATATTTTAATAAAAATCAATATTTACTTATTCATTAATTATTTTTATTTTTTTCTTGATTTTTTATAATTATGATATAGTATGCTTAGCGTATTATTAATTATACTTTTTAATGGAGGCGAAAATGAAAAAAGTCATGACAGTGGCTCTAATACTTGGAGCTATGTATACTACTGCTAACGCTATGGAAGTTAGACCTTATTTTGGTGTTGAAGCATCATATTCATTAACTAAATTTGATAATAATTTTTTAAATGATGAATGGTCGTTAGATGAAGATAAAAATAACAATTTTAATGTTGGTTTAAACGCTGGTTTACAGTTTGATATAAATGAAAATTTCTATTTTGGTGGCGAAATATATGTCAATACTGGAAAAATAATTGATGAAAAAAATAGTCAAATTAATATATATGATCCTATATTTGCTTTTAATGAATCATGGTCTGATAAAATTGAATTACATCAATTTTTTGGTTTTAGAGTAAATGCCGGATATAACTTTAATGAAAAAATATCAGTATTTGGATTTGTTGGATTAGACTATAACAAGTATGAATCAAAATACAATTATGAAGATCATCATTTAGGAGACTATTTTCATGGAAGTTATGATGATAATTTTGTTTCCCCATCATTTGGCTTAGGTATTGCTTATAATTTTACAAAAAATTTACAAGTTAATTTAAGCTATCAACTCAGTATATTTACTATAGAAGATAACATCTTGCCTATATATCAGAATTTTTGTGGAGAAGATATTGATAGAGATATTGATATAACTGCTAATACATTTAAAATTGGATTTAAATACTTATTTTAATAATTTATTAATATTTTCATAAATATCTATTGCTAATTTTACAAAGTAAAAATTTAAAAAAGTGAAGTAAAATCTTCACTTTTTTAGCTATAAATATATATTATTTTTTTAAAATATAACTATATTAAATTTAATTTTTTTATAACATCTTTAATTTTTTCTTTATTTTCTTTACTTGCTTCTGTTAGAGGTAGCCTTAAACTTCCATCTCCAAAACCTAATAGTGAGCAAGCATATTTTACAGGTATTGGATTTGATTCGCAAAACATAATTTTGTGTAAATCAATTAATTTATCCTGTATTTCTAATGCTTTATCAATTTTGCCTTCTAAAGAATATTTTTGAAGCTCTGAACATAATTTTGGTGCAATATTTGCTGATACAGAAACAACACCTTTGCCACCCATTGCATTAAAACCAAGTGCTGTAGCATCTTCGCCAGATAATAAAGTAAAACCTTTTTTAACTTTTGTTCTTAAATTTGCAACCCTTGATAAATCACCTGTAGCATCTTTTATAGCTACTATATAGTCTAATTGACTCAATTTTATTATTGTGTCATCACTCATATCTCTTGATGTTCTGCCGGGCACGTTATATAATATAATAGGAATTTTAACTTCTTCTGCTATTGTTTTATAATGCATATATAAACCATCTTGCATTGGTTTATTATATGGAGGAACTGATATTAAAACACCATCAACACCAAGTTCTTTATTTCTTTTAGCTAACTCAATGCTAATTTTTGTGCTACTACTACTTGCTCCTGCTATAACCATTACACCTTTAGATTTACAAAATTGCACAGTATCAAATATTAAGGAAGATTGTTCTTCATTTGATAATGTAGCAGCTTCGCCTGTAGTTCCACATACAATAATATTTTTTACACCATTAGAAATTTGATAATCTAACAGTCGCTTATAAGACTCTAAATCTAATTCTCCCATTTTAAAAGGAGTAATAATTGCGGTTCCTAATCCTTCAAACATAATTATATTTTTTTATTACTCTATTAAAAATTTATCATTAATTTTTATAAAAACAATTTTTATTTAGTTTTTAGTATATATTATTTACTATAATTTTTTATATTTTGAAAAACTTGATAAATAAAAAAATATTATTATCTTAATAATATATTATTAATAAATTTTGGGTAGATTATGACAATTAATAAAATACTAACTGCAAGCTTTGTATTGGGAGCATTGGCCTTTAGCAATGTAAATGCTGAAGAAGTTAAACAACAAAACAATATGAAATCACAGGAAAAAATTGTTGCTAAAAAAGCTGACAAAGAAGACTGTGCCAATAAAATGTTTAAGAA
>CALXSB010000068.1 GCA_944391005.1 uncultured Rickettsiales bacterium
GGTCCCCCCATGTAAAGGGACTACTCCATATTCACCACCATGTGAAGGCAGCACCAACTTCCCCCCTGTGAAGGGCCCCTCTCGCCCCCCCTGTGAAGGGCCACTACCCGACCCCCCCTGTCAAGGGGGGTAAGGGGGGTTCAAAAAACTGTCTTTATATATTCAACACTACTAATAGATTAATAAGAATGAATAGATAAGAGAAAATAGATAAATAAATAATATAAAAAAAATATATATAATATAAAAATTATATATAATAGTAATAACAACAATAATATTAATAATATTAAATAATAATAGTAATAATAAAAAAGACTTTTATTTATATATATAAGATTACAATTATTAATAATATAATTTTAAATTATAAATTATTTATTCTTTTATTATTTATTTTTTTTATTTTTTAATATTTTTTTATTCTTAATTTTATATTTTCAGTTTTTTAATTTATTTTTGATTTTCTGCTAAAGGGTAATTCTAATTTTTAATTTCTTGTCAACCCACCGTCCCTTCGGGACACCTCCCTTACAAAGGGAGGCAACCCCCCTATCCCCCCTTCACAGGGGGGCGGAGATAGAGTGGTCCTTCACAGGGGGGCGGAGATAGAGTGGTCCTTCACATGGCAGGTGATATGGAGAGGTCTCTTCAAATGGTGGTCTGAGAGGTTCCCTTCACAGGGTAGGATTAGTGTATAGCCCTTCACAGAATGGTGAAACTGATAGAAGAACCATATGGCCTCCCTTCACAGGTGGTAAAGAGAAGAAGTTCACTTCACAGGTGAATCAAATGGGGAAAGACCATTCGCAGATGGGGTAAGAGAATGTCTTCACATGGGGACCAAATTGGGAAAGTCCCTTCACATAGAGGTGATGCTTGGTTATTCATAGTGTAATGGATATAATAGACATTCGCAATGGGATTATGTGTTAGATTTGCAACACTCAACCACCATTCACAGAGTGGTTGAATATATTGTCTTTGTGAGTGTGTGAAGATTTTATATTGGTGGGGATGCATTTATGGGTAAAATATGAAAATCTATAGTTAATAGTAAAAAGAATCGTATAATTGTTTAATATAAATATATAAGTTTATAGCGTGGCGGTGTGTGAAAAAATTGAAAATAAAAAGCTTTATTTTATAAAAATTGTTGAATTAAAAATAAATGATGTTATTTTTTAGTAAAACTAATTAATAGGAATTTTATGGATAAAAATTTAGTTGTGCAAAAATTAAGAGATGCAAAATTATTAGGAAAAGGTGGTGCCGCTTTTCCAACTGCTGATAAATGGGAAGGTGTTGGCCAAGCTGAGGGTGATATAAAATATATAATATGCAATTCTTCTGAAGGTGAGATGGGTGTGTTTAAAGATCTATATGTTTGGAGAAATCATATGGATAAAGTTTTTAAAGGTATAGACTATGGAATTAAGTTTTTGAATTGTCCGGTTGAAGTTTATATACATATAAATCAAGACTATTTAAACGAATTGCAGCCACAAATATTTAAATATATAAATGATTATAAATGGAGTGGAATAAAATTTCATATAAGTATTGAAAATCCTTGCTATATTGGTGGTGAGGCTAGTGCTTTAATGAATATTATTGAAACAGGTGTTGCACAACCAAGACCAAGAACAAAAAGAACTGTTGTTGCGGGTCTGTTTGATAAACCTACAATGATGAATAATGTTGAAACATTTTTTGATATTGCAAATATTCTAGATGGAAGCTATGATGGGAGTAGATTTTCTGGTATTTGTGGTGATGGTATTGATAAAAAATTTGTTTCAAGAAATAAAATTGATGCTTCTATTGCAAAGATTTTAAAAGACAATAATGTAAAATTGGACTTTGATTATTATGTTCAAATAGGTGGAAGTGCTAGTGGCCCTGTATATGATAAATCACAATTGGAAGATGTTATTATGACTGGTGCTGGAAATATTGAAATTTTTGATAAATCAAAAAGAAATTTATTGTGGTTTTTAAAAAGATTAGGTGCTTTCTATGCAAAAGAAGCGTGTGGAAAATGTATGGGTAAAAAATTTGCAACAGAATTAAATGAAAAAATCCAATCCTATAATACTGTTGACGATATTGAGATTGAGGAAGTTTTAAAATTGATAAATGATATGAATAAAAAGACATTTTGTAAACTATGTAAAAGTTTTAAAACTCCATTTATAACCTATTGCAATAATGTTTTAGGTATGCATTTAGAATAATTTTAAAGCCTATATTTTTATATAGGCTTGTTAAATTTATGTATTAAATGATATTAAAAAGTAAGGCTAGAGAAATAATTTTTAAGGAGAGAAAAGAAATTACATCTTTTTGTTTTAATAAATTGAATAGTCTGCTTTACGAAAATTTTTTGAGTAATAATTTTTTGATAAGTTTTAAAAATCAAAATATAGCCGGCTATATTTCTATAAATAATGAGTGTAATATTTTTAACATTTTAAAATATTACTTGAATAATAATAATTTTATTTCTCTGCCAATGATTATAGAAAAAAATAAACCTATGGCTTTTAAAAATTGGAAGTGTGATTTTAATGATCTTAAAATAAATGATTTATTTAAAAAAATTAAAATAATTGAACCAAATAATTATTGTAGCAATGTAGTTCCAAATATTGTATTTGTTCCTTCTGTTGCTGTTGATATTTATGGCAATAGGATAGGGTATGGTGCAGGATATTATGATAAAACTTTAGTAAAATTAAACTGTGTAAAGATTGCTGTTGCATTTGATTTTCAAGTATTTGATGATATTTTAGAAAATAATAAAGATGATATAAAAATGGATTATATCTTAACAGAAAAAAGATTTATTGAAGTTAAATTATAAATAAAACTTTTTTCTTGCAAATAATGTATTTTAAACTATTTTATAGATATATTAATAAAATTATTAAAATAAAATGTTTAATAAGATTAAAGATGCTGATGTAAAAGGCAAAGTTGTTTTTGTAAGAGCTGATATGAATGTTAGTATCAAGAATGGCAAAATAATTGATGATACTAGAATTAGAGCTACAATACCTACAATTGAATATTTAGTTAAAAATGGAGCTAAAGTTGTTTTAACTTCCCATTTAGGAAGTCCTAAAGGTATTGTAAATGAAGATTTATCATTAAAGATCGTATTAGAGAGATTAAAAGAATTAATGCCTAAAGTTAAATTCAACTTCTCAAATGATTGCATTGGCGAACAAACTAAAAAAGATATAGAGAATACAAACTTTGGTGAAGTTATATTATTAGAGAATTTAAGATTTCATGAAGGTGAAGAAGCAAATGATGAAAATTTTGCTAAAGAATTGGCAAGCTTAGCTGACATCTATGTAAATGATGCTTTTTCAACTTGCCATAGAAAACATGCATCAATGGTTGGCGTTCCAGCTATACTTCCAGCCTATGCAGGATTTACACTAGAGGAAGAAATTGAAAATTTAACAGACTTAGTTTCAAATCCAGAAAAACCTGTTATGGTTATAGTTGGCGGATCTAAAGTTTCTACAAAATTAGAACTTCTAAGAGCTTTAGTTAAAAAATATGAATATGTTGTAGTTGGCGGCGGTATGGCAAATACTTTCCTTTATGCTATGGGCAAACCAGTTGGAAATTCTTTAAAGGAAGAAGAATTAAAGGATGATGCATTGGCTTTATTAAAAGAAGCTAAAGAAAACAATTGTGAAGTGATTTTGCCTATAGATGTAGTTGTAGCAGGACAAGTTGCTGAAAATCAATCAGTAAAAACAGTTTCTGTTGATGATGTTCAAAAGAATGACATTATAGTTGATTTAGGTGAAAAAACTTTAGAATTAATTGAAGACAAAATGGCTAAATGCAAAACTGTTATTTGGAACGGCCCTATTGGTATTTACGAAATTTATCCATTCAACGAAGGAACTGATAGCTTAGCTGAATACATTGCTAAATTAACAGGCAAAGGAGCTATAAAGTCCGTAGCTGGTGGCGGTGATATTTTAGCAGCCTTAAATAAAGCGAATATTACTAAAGAATTTACATATGTATCAACTGCCGGTGGTGCTTTCTTAAAGTGGTTAGAAAAGGGAAAATTACCAGCTGTTGAAAAAATAATGAAATAGTTCTAATTTTATTATAAATAATCATTTTTTCTCATGTGAAACTTGTATATTTTTTCACATGAGTTTTTTGTTATATATAATTTTATTTTAGATATTTTTTTATAATATAAATATTCTGCATGTATACAAATACTTTAGATTTCCATCCTTCCTTCAAGGACTATGTATTATCCACCCGTAAAGTATCTATATCTAATCACTATAGCCATATCAAAGAATTCTCCAGCTAATCACCATCATGTGAATCTCAATCTGCCACCGTCTGTGAAGTGCAACAAGGTGGCTTTATCTTTTATCTACCCACACTGTGATGGGTCCATCAAATTCCCATCCTTACAATAGTCCGCCTCATCTACCGCCTATATGAATGGTATTTTCTTTTCTACACCCATGTAAATCTTAATCTTCATCCCCTCATGTAAAGACACTCTCCTCCCCACACGCTGTAAGACACCTTCTACCATCCCTGTGAGGGACCGCATCCAACATCACTTCCCTGTGAGAGGATACCATCTCCACAGCTATGTCAAGGAAACCATTCATCTCAATCCCATATATAAAGAAAATACTATCTATCCACCATCGTGAATGGACAACCAACTTCGCCACCCATGTGAAAGCACCCTCTCAGACCACCATGTGAAGTGCTCCACAACACCAACCTGCGAAGGCACAACCAACACCGTCTCTCTGTCAAGTGGGAATAGGAAATTTTTCTCTCGGTCCCCCATGTGAAAGCCACAAAACTCACTACAATGTCAAGGAGCTTTCCCAATTTGACCACACTGTGAAGAGCTTTTTCATTCACCCCTGTGAGGGGCTACTCCATATTCACCCCCTGTGAAGGACCCATCCATCTCAACCACAATGTGAAGGCACGACCAACTTCACCTAAATGTGAAGGGCCTTTCTCGGTCCCCCATGTCAAGGGCCACCACAAATTGCCAACCTGTGAAGGACCCCTCCCAGACCCCCCTGTGAAGATTCCCCATCTCCATCCCCCTGTGAAGAACCCCTCTCCACCCCCCCCTATCAAGGGAATTTCCACCATTCACCCCCCTGTCAAGGGGGTAAGGGGGGTTCAAAAACTGTTTTTATATATTCAACACTACTAATACATTAATAAGAATTAATAGATAAGAAAAAAATGAATATATAAAAAACTAAATAAATAAGAAAAAAAATAAATAGATAAGAGAAAATAGATAAATAAATAATATAAAAAAATATATATAATATAACAATTATATATAATATA
>CALXSB010000069.1 GCA_944391005.1 uncultured Rickettsiales bacterium
CCCCCTGTGAAGGGGGGATAGGGGGGTTCGCCTCCCTTCGTAAGGGAGGTGTCCCGAAGGGACGGTGGGTTGATATAGAAATTAAGAATTAAGAATTAAAAATTACACATACGGTGTGTTATACAATAAAATTAATAATTAAAGATTATGATTAAAAAATAATAATAGAATAATAAATAATTTAAGAAATTAATAATTGGTAATCTTATATATATAAATAAAAGTCTTTTTTATTATTACTATTATTAATAATATTATTCTTGTTATTACTATTACATATATTTTTATATTATTTATCTATTTATTTTTATTAATCTATTAGTAGTGTGAATATATAAAAACAGTTTTTTGACCCCCCCTTACCCCCCTTCACAGGGGGGGCCAAGAGAGACCCCTGACAGGGGGGTAAGGGAGTGGCCCTTCACATGGGGGGTCTGAGAGACTGTCTTTGCAGAAGGGGTGTGAGTTGCTTCACGGGGGGTAGAGTATTGGTGCTGGGCCCCACAGGTGGTGGACTGAAAGATGAACTCCCCCCCCTTCACAGGGTGGTGGATTATGGCTGGGCCCTTGACAGGGGGGGCTGAGAGGGGCTTCGCAGGGGGCCACCGTCCAATCCCCCCCTGTCAAGGGGAGTAAGGGGGGTTCGCAGGAGGGTGAAGTTGCTGTTGTCTTCATAGTTGAATGATTTTGGACGCAGCCATTCACATGGGGTGGAGAGGGGATATTTATAAGTGTGAATGGGAGTGGGGCTTTGACAGGTGTGGTAGATCGTGAGTTGCTTCACAGATGGGTTGATGGTGCCATCACAGGGGGAGTAAGTTGTGTGGCCCTTCATATGGGGCTACCATCCAATTCACCCCGTTAAGGGAATTTCCAATTTTCCTTCACCTGTAAGGGAACCACATCTTCCACCACCCTGTGAAGGGCCACACACAACATCACCTCCCTGTGAAGGGCCACACACAACATCACCCCCCTGTGAAGGGACACACTCAACATCACCCCCCTGTGAAGGGGGGATAGGGGGGTTCGCCTCCCTTCGTAAGGGAGGATGTCAACAAAGTTGACAGGTGGGTTAAAAAAATGATTAAGAGTTTGCTTGGGCCTTTTGTCTCCAATTATAAGGGAGGTGTCCCGAAGGGACGTGGGTTGATATAGAAATTAAGAATTAATCTTTAATAGAAAATCAAAAAAGAAATTATAAACTAAAAGTAGTATCAATCTCCCCTCCACCTGCGAATCTCCATATCACTCGCCATGTGAAGGACCACACACAACATCACCCCCCTGTGAAGGGGGGATAGGGGGGTTCGCCTCCCTTCGTAAGGGAGGTGTCCCGAAGGGACGGTGGGTTGACAATATAATTAAAAATAAACTCTTTGTCTAAATTTATAATTGGTGGGTTGATGAAGTTAGTAGCGGGTTGAGATAGAAACTGAAGATTGAAAATTAAAAATTGAAAATTAGCCTTCGGCAGAGAATCATAAAAAAATTAAAGCATGAAGCCGATGTGATGTAAGCTTACTTGCAATCGCGAACTTGTTGTTCGGCGAAACACTAACCGAACAATTGAAGATAAGCCTAATTATATGAAATTGTTTGCTAATAGTGAAATTAGTTATTTTTTTATTGAATTTTTGAAAAATGTTTATAATAATTTAGCAAATAATAAAAATACCATTATTTTATTAGAAATTGTTGTTATAAAAAATAATTGATATATGAATCGGAGCTTAAAAATGAAAAAATATTTTTTGGTTGTATTATTCTGTTTGTTTGCTTTTTCTTCGTTTGCTGAAAGTTATGATACGGATATATATGAGGATGATGGAGCTGCAGCGAAATCTGGTGTTTCAAAAAATAAATCTACAGGCTATACTCCTCAAAAAACTACAGAAAGTTTTCCTAAATTTGAGGGTTATCTATTGAGTGAGTTGTATTTTGATGCTTATACAAATAATGGTGAAAAAGTGCAGGCGGGGGAAAGTAAAAATAATACTTATTTGTATTTAGAAACGCTTATGAGGCTAAGGTTTACAAAGGGATTTTTTGCTGAAACAAAGTGGTATTTAGAACCGGTTAATGATAGGCTTTATACGGGAGATTTTTATGCGGCTAATCCTGGCTATGTAGTTGGAAATGCTTTAAATAGTGATTTTTATGGTAGGGATAATCATGTTAAAAGAAGGTTTCAATCATGGAGTTATGGTCTTGGTATTGAAACTTTAAATGTTGGTTATAAAAATTCTAATTTTGCTGTGGCTGTTGGTAAAATTAATCCAACATTTGGAAGTGCTTTTGATCGTTCAAGATTTAGTGGAATTTATGGCATAACATTGCCAGAAGAGTATGAGTTGACGGAAAAAATTGGTGGATATGTTTCGGCTATATTGCCGTTTGGTAATATAACATTTAATGCCTTTTTTGATGATACTTCCGAACTAAGTAATACAATGTTTAGACATAGAGGTAGAGATAAGTCTGATGGTGGTGCTGGAAATACAGATAAATTAAATAACTTTTCTATAACTTTTGATGGTAAATTTGATAATTTATCATTAAATGTTGGCTTTAGATATTTGGATGTTGATTTAAGTAAAGAAAGTCCAGAAAAAGGTTTTGTTATAGGTGCTGAATATTTGTTTGAATTTCCATATAATATAAACTTTTTGCCATTTGTTGAAGTTGCTTACTTTGATAATTTTGATGGTATGGATTCTAGAGACGTTACATATTTTACAGCATTTTTGCCTATTATTATTGAAAATTGGCATTTTATTGTTTCTAATACAACTAAATTTGATGATGAAAGCGGATATCATTCATATACAAGTCATTTAACCCAAGTATCTCTTGGTTATAAATTTGATTTTGGTCTTATGATTGATGTTGCCAGAGTGTGGGAAAGGTATGCAAAAAAGGCAGATGGTTTTATTGGTGTAGGACCTAAAGATAAATGGGTTAGAAACGCTGATTCATGGGCATTTATGGTTTCCTACATGTTTGAATTCTAATAATATTTGGAGGTTAAATGACAAAAAAATTTATCAGTTATTTATTAATTTTATTTATTTTATTTAGCACTGCTAGCTGCGGATATTTGTTATATCCTAATAGAAGAGGGCAACAGGTTTCGGAAAATGCAAAATTAGATGTTGGTGTTGTTGTTCTTGATTCTGTTGGTCTATTATTCTTTTTAATTCCGGGAATTGTCTCTTTTGCGGTTGACTATAATTATGGAACATTATATTTGCCGGCTAATTTAGAAAAAGCAGAATCCGCAAAAGTAATTTATTTAGGCAATAATATAAATGACGATGATATTGTTAAGGCTTTAGAAAATGAATTACAAGTTAGTATTGATAAAAATTCTATAGTTCAGGTTAATAATTTCTAGTTTTAATTAAATTTTAAAAAATTTTAAGAATTTCCTTACTTTTGCAAAAGTAAGGAAGTTTTGTTATTTTTTTATTTTTATCCTTAAATATTCCATTTTATGTATACTTTGTAATGTTATTAAGCTATTTAATAGATATTTAAAAATCTCATTAAAAGCAGGCTTTTTATCCTCAAAAACCTTTCTGTAAGATGCTCGCTAATTATTATATTTGTATATTTGCTTCGCTCTTCATATAAAAATTTCTGCACATTATTCAATAATGTGATTTTTCCAGATACAGCTATTCCATCAATAAATACAATACTCATTGTTTTACTTATTATTTTATTATAGACAATATTTAATTATCACATTGTATTTGATATTTAATAACAAAATCAAACGCTTAATATTGCATCATTTGCTATCATCACCTATTTCGTATAATGCATTATCCGATGGATTAACAGTATATGATAATTTAGGACAAATATTATTTTTTTCATCAATAAAGCCTTCATATTTTATATCAGGAATTACTAAAATTTCTCCAGCTTTAACTTTAAAACTAAAACATTTTGCTCTATTTTTTTCTTTATCCCAGCCAAACGCCTCCATTTTCATTGATCTCACATAATATCCTGTCATTACACCTTCACCAATAAATCCATTTAAAAAATAACTTCCAGGTTCAAGCTGTGATTTTCTTCTGCCAGTGCCGCCTAATTCATTATATGTTAATGTATAATTTTTAGGGTCTATATTTCCATCTTCATCAATACGCATATATCTTCAGTAAAATAAAGATCTACAATCCCTTTTCCAGATTTTAGGACCTGTTCTTCTCCATCTTCTTTTACACTATATGGATGAACACTAAAAAGTCTTGTTAAATTTTTTCCTATAACGCCAACATTGTTTGTAAATCCGCAGGCAGTAATTATTAATAAAAGTGATACTGCTAATATTTTTTTTACAATCATAAAACCTCCATTTATTTAATAAAATTAATTAATTTAGAATAAATTTTAAACCATTAATAAAATATTTCATCATTTTTTATCTAATTATTATTTCTATTTGAAATATATTTTTTTAATTTACTTTTAAAAATTAACTAATATTATACTATTGTAAAGTCATAAATAATTTTGAAAAATGACGATTAATTTTAAAGATATAAAACAAGCATTTTTTATTGATTATTTAAAATACTGGATAATCTTTTTTCTGATTCTGGTCATTTATTTTCTTAATAATCAAAGGAAATATTTATTTGAAACAAATAAAATAACAATGGATATTGAAAGGGCTATATATGTTTCAAATGGCGTTGCTATAAATAATAAATATGTTTTAACAAATAAAAGTCTTGTGGATAAATCATGTATTGGGGCACTAACAAAGCGTAAAGGCAGATTTTATATTATTACAAAAGATTTTATAATGCCGGCAGTTATAAGCTACAGTGATGCTATATCAAATATGGTGCTTCTTAAATTGTCAAATAATAGAGATATTTTTAAAAACTATGCAATATTGCAAATAGATCAACCTATATATAATACAAATAGAAGAGTTATAACACCAATATCAGTTAATGCTCCCGGAACTTTTAATTTTGAAGAAAGTAGAATAGTTGATACTAAAAATAATGATTTTTTTATCGCAATGAAAAGTTTTTCAAAAGAAAATACTTTAGTTGGGTTGCCAATTTTTAATAAAAACTATATAATGCAAGGACTTATAAAAGAAAAAAATGATTCTTATCCAAATAAAACGGCAAGAGACGAAATTTTAACTAAATCAAATATCCAACAAAACTATTTAGTAAATAGTGTTAAAACTATAAGAAATTTTTTGGATAATTATAATATTGAATATTCCGTTATAAGCAACACAGCGAATCTTAATAATGAAAAGTATAGCCCACAGAATTCTGTAGTTAATATTATTTGTATACAACCATATTAGTTATTATATAATGAATGATGAAAAATCTTTAAATTTATTTAATTTATTAAAAAATATAACTCCCCACAGTGATATTTTAAAAGAATTTTTAAAATCAAAAGGATACTATAATAAGAAAAACAAGCAGAAATCTCTCATAATTGAACAAATGATTTTAAATGACAACAAATCAATTCCAGAGAGAAATCTTATAACACAAAATGGAGAATCAAAAATAAAAGAATTAGAAAATTTTTTAGATAAGAACAAAAATATAGACATATCTAGCGATGAAATTTTAAAAAAATTAGAAGAAATAGAAAAAGAAATAATTAGTATAAAAAATGAAGATAACAAAGATAAAGCAATAAAAGATTTAAAAGTTATTGAACAATTTAAAAAGCAAAAAGACAATAACGAAAAAACCTTAAAAAATATACAAAATAAAGAAAAGAAAAAACAGCAAAATACAGAAAAAGAAAAAAGCGAAGCAGAATTAATAAGACTAAGAGACGAAAAAGAAAATATAGAGAGAGATAAGAAAAACAGAATAGAAAGCAAAATACTAAAAGAATTAGATCAAGAAAGAAAAAATAAAGAAAAAAGCGAAATTATTAAAGGACTAAACGAGATCGGAAGAGCACACGTCTGAA
>CALXSB010000070.1 GCA_944391005.1 uncultured Rickettsiales bacterium
TTTTATTTTGTTTAATTTTTTTAATATAATTGTAGCATTTATTATATATTAAACTTTTATTTTGAACCCCCCTTACCTACCTTGACAGGGGGGTAGAACTGAGAGAACCCCCCTATCCCCCCTTCACAGGGGGGGTTAGTGCGTGGACCTTCACAGGGGGGTAGATCATGAGTCGCTTTACAGGAGGGGGTGAGAGGGCTTCTTGACAGGGGGTAAAATTACTGTTGTCTTTACATGGGGTTTGGGAGCGGGCTTTGCAAGAGGGATTAGCACGTGGACCACTTCACAGGTGGGCGAGGATAGTGTATTCACAGAGGAGCTGAGATGGCTCCTTCACAGGGGATCTGAGATAGGAGCCTATCTATCCCCCCATTCACAGGTGGGTCTGAGAGAATGCCTTTGCAGATGGTATAAGTTGATGATTTTTTACATGGGGGTTGAGATATGAATATCCCTTTGTAAGAGAGGATGCCAATAAAGTTGATAGGTGGGTTGATAACAAAATTAAGAGTTGGTTTAGACTTCCTGCCTCCCTTCGTAAGGGAGGTGTCCCGAAGGGACGGTGGGTTGATATAGAAATTGAAGATTTAAGCACGAAGCAGAAGTTGTGCAAGCTTGCTTGCAACAACTAGCCTGTCGGTCTGCGAAGTGCCAACTGAACTTGCGAAGCAAATGAAGGTGAAGCACGAAGTGGGAGCAAATCAAGCTTGCTTGAATTTGCTAGCTTGTCGTCCCACGAAGTGCCAACTGAACGAAGTGAAGGTGAAGCACGAAACATTTATGATATATTTATTGATTAAAAATATAAGTGATATCAATTATTTTATTTTTTTCTTGAAAACTTCTAAATAATATTCTATAATTAAATAGATTACAAAAAAATATTAAGTTTAGGAGTTAGTTATGTATCAAAACCAACTAGAAAAATTTGAAGATTTGTATACAAATGTATCTAATATTTCTTTAAATAATTTACCCAGGCAATAATATATCATATCCCAGGCAATAATCAAGAAAAATTAAATATTATGGATGAATTTTGTCCAATACCTGATATAAAACAGCAACAAAAAACATGTATAAAATCATTAATAACTTTAGCATCTTTTGAAACAGAAAGTGGTTCTGATTCAGATAAAAATTTTGAAATTTTAGAAGATGAAAAAATAAAAAAGGTTCAAAAATCAACTTACAAACCGTTTTCTTTTACAATAAAAGTATTGGAATCAAATGATGAAAATGCAAATAGTTCTGTTAAATTGCAGGACAAAATATTGGACAATTTAAAAGCAAATAATAATGAGGGGTTTATTACAATAAAAACAGCGGAAAATTTTAAAAATTTATCAAACTTAAAAAATGGAATTACTGTTGGCATATTTGATGACAAGACCGGGCAATTAATTGGGCAATCTTCTGTCAGCTTTGAAAATTTAAATGGCAAAGAATGCGAGTCGTTTGTGGATACAGATAAAATAAGCTATAATCCAAGTAATTTAATGTGCGATAATATAAAAAATATATTTGAAGTAAAAGGAACAATGATTAATCCTGATTACGGCGGTATGGGTTTAGCACAGGCAATGGCATTATATCTGGAAAAGGCTGTATTAAAAATTTATAGCCATAATACAATGTTGGTTGCAGAAGTTGCAAAAGATAATGAAGTAAATTTACATGTTTGTGAAAAAACAGGTTTTAAGGCTTTACAAAAATATGTAGCTTTTGATGGCGTAGAATGCTATCTATTATACAAACCTATTGGTGTAAATTTAGAACATAATATAAATTTTGAAAAGACTAATTCAATATTGCCAAAACAAGAAAAAGTTAATTCAATATAAAATGTAGATGACTTAACCGAAGCAAGCTTCGTTTGTTTCGGTTGGGCTTTGTGCTTTTCCTTCACTTGCTTTGCAAGTTCCTTCGGCAAACTGCGGTGGGTCGCAAGCTGCCATTGCAAGTAAACTTGCATGTCTCCCACCTTGTTTTCAGTCGGCACTTCGTGGGACGACAAGCTAGCAAATTCAAGCAAGCTTGATTTGCTCCCATTTCGTGCTTCAAACCCATGATATCATGGGTTCTCATCCCAACCTAAGCTAGTCAAATACTTTATTTTTATATATTTATCTATTGTTGTTTAATTGATGACGGTGCGAAGGACACGACATTTTCTAAACCTATCGTATTATATCATAACTTTAATATAGTTAGCGAAAAATTTCTCTATTAATATATTCTATAAATGACTTTTTTGGAAATTATGAAATTATTAATCTTTATATATTTTTCAATATTTAATCTATATTTTTTCAGTATACTTTTTATTGAATTTTAATATTTTTATTAAGCTCATGGTAAAAGTTAGCTAACACTTTTTAATCTCATTTTTATTAAAATAGTAAGTTAATAATTTTTACTATAATGAGAGATTTAAAAGATGTCAGTGTTGATAAAGATGATAATATTTTGAACATACTTGATGGCAATGATAAAATTATAAATATTATTTCTTTGAGGGTAATTCGTCTGCATTGTAAAAATAATGAGAATCATTATAACAATGATGATATTTGCAATTATGATAAAAACAATATTGGTAATAATAATCTTAATAATAGTTCTAATAATATTGCAAACAATTTAAGGTATATTTTTGAAAAATTACTGTAATTATATTATTTGTTATTTTAATACTTGAATGATTTATTTTTATAAATTTTATAAACTTTTAAACTTTATAAATTTTGTAATTTTTAAATTTTAAATTTTTTATGTTTTTTATTTTTGTTCTAAAATGTAGAGTATTATATGTTTGCTAATGATGATTTAGGTTTTAATAATAATTTCCGCAATTTAAATAATTGTAATTGTAATCGCAATAATAATTATAATAATAGTAATACTTTCTCTCAAACTCAAAACATAAGAAGACAATTATTTAATCTAAATAATCTTTCTTTAAATGAATTAAAAATGAAATGGTTTGAATTGTATAAAACTGCTCCAAACAATTTAAGTAAAAATCATTTAATAAAAGGCATTGCCTATAAAATTCAATCTCTTGCTTGCATGAGTGATGTTTCTGATTATGAATTGCAAACATCCCTTAAAATAGCAAAGGATAAATTGATTTCAAAATCCAGCTATGGCTACAAACAATTTGATAATGACATTATAGGGAAAGCTAAAAATGTCAATCTATTGCTACATGCTGGTTCTGTAATTAGAACTTGTTATAAAGATCAAGATTATGTTGTAAAATGGTTTCTAACAATGCAGATAATATTAATTCCACACATTCTATAATGTTTGAATATGACGAAAATCTTTATAAAAGTTTATCTGCTGTTGCTTTTAAGATAACAGGTGTTCGTTGGAATGGCTATGTATTTTTTAAACTTAAAAAGACTTTGAAACAATAGTATAAATTTAATGATTGGTTTAATTATTGATTAATGTATAATAATTTAGCTTAACTTACAATTTCTAATTTTAATAACTTTAAAACAAAATTGTTTGTTTCAAAAGCAGCAGTTTTACAAGAGGCGGAACTAATTTTAATCGTGGCAGTATCTATAAAATATTAAATAATAAAGTTTGCATTGGCAAAATTGAGTGCAAACCCAATAATGCTATTAAACATTCTGCATCATGTAGAATTGGAAATATTCCCGCTGAGCAGATTGAGAATATAGTTTTAAATCAAGTATACAATGTTTTATCTTCTCCAAGTTTTTAATATTTTTTTGATTATATTTATTTTTATAAACAATAACATTTTGGATATTAGATTTAATAGCCGACAATAGTCCATTCAAACTATCTTCTATAGCAAACATTTCGTAATCTTTATATAATTCATTTTTTACTAAAAAATAAAGATCTGTTTTTGTTTTTCAGTCAACGTCTTCAATACTAAATACATTTTTATTTTTACCATCTACTTTAAAATATTTGTATAGTCCAATACTTTTTATTGCAACATATAATGGTTTTTTTGATGATGAAGATAATATACAAAATTTTATTTGGTTATTTTGTAAAATATTTAAAAAATTTATTAAATAATTATTCTTAATTATTCTATTTGGTATTTTTATTTCTTTAATTCTTCTATCTCTTATGTCTTTACCAAATTCATCATTATCAAATTTTAAATTATAAATCTGTTTTATTTTTTGAAATAGTTCATTTTTTGATAATCCAACAAAATTTTTAAAACAATCGGACAAACTAACAAAATTTTTACCATTAAAATAATCATTATTTATTTTATCTCTTATAACTGACATCGTTATTTCTTCAGTATTTAAAGCTATTACACCATCAAAGTCAAATGCAATCAACTTGTTTTGATTTTTTAATATTTCGTTCATATAAACTAATATATTTATTTGTCATATCAACAATATTAAATTTTGTTATGTTTTCTGGAATATTGTTTATTAATTCTATTAAATTATCCCTGTCAGTTAAATTTAAAATTGCTTTTTTTAATTCAAAAAAACTATCCGGTTCTATTAAAATACCATTTTTATTATTTTCAATAATTTCAACAGTTCCACCATATTTTGACGCTATTGCTGGTATACCATAGGACATTGCTTCTAATATAACCAATCCAAAAGTTTCTGGAAAAATTGATGTTGGTAATATTAAAACATCTGACTGTTTATATAAATCATCTTTTTCTTTACCTATTACAAATCCACAATATTTGATTCTTGGATCATCTTTTATAATGTCAATTATATAGTCTTTTAAATAACCGTCACCAGCGATATACAATTCAATATCTTTATTTTTTATTTCTTTAAATACATCGATAATATTTAAGATTCCTTTTTCAATCACAAGTCTTCCAATAAACAAAAATTTTGTTACTTTTCTTTTTTTAATTTCTTTTATTTTACTATTTATTAATTTTAATGTTTGTTCTTGATTAATTTTAATTCCATTATATATTATTTCTTTTTTTGCATACAAAAAATACCTTTCTTTTTTATATTTATTAAGAGCAAAACTAGATGGAGCAACAACTGTGTTAACATAATTATAAATTTGTTTATGTATTCTATCTTTTATAAAATTAACTAAAAATGGAGATCTTAAACTTAAGGCTTTTTTTATATTATCTTTTATAAATGGATTAAAATTCCATAAAGAATAAGTTTCGTGCAATGTTTGTATTACCGGTATGCCGATTTCATGTGCAATTTTTATTGCAATAGGTGAAATCATCCTTAACATTTGTACATGTATTATGTCTGGTTTAAAACTTAAGTATAATTCTCTAATAAAACCTGAATTGAATGGATTGTATAAATGTAATAATTTGTTTACAAAATATACTGGATAAAATGAATTAAAACAATTTATTTGATATTTTTATATTTAATAAAAATTATTTTGAAAATTTATTAGAAAAGACTAAAAAGTATAAAAATATAGCATTTATTAGACCAACAGTAAAAAGGTTGTCTATAGAATCTATCAATAATTTCGTTGATGATTTACAAAAGGACAAAAATATTGATTATTCATTTTTAAATAAAACACTAAATTGTTTTGTCAGTTATGATGATAAAAATAATAATTTTAAAAACACTTTTTCTCAAGAATATTTCTCTTTAATAAATAATATTTTACATGCATCAATAAATAAAAATTTTTCATCCAACTACAATCCAAAAAATTTTAAGCAATTTAAATGGGTTACAATGTGTCATTTTGGCGGTTTATTCTGTACGAGAGAATTATTTTTTAATATTGGTGGTTTTTCTGAATATTATTTGACTTATGGTTTTGAGGATACTGATATACAATTTAAATTTGACAGATATTATAGTGTTCAATTTATTGATAATGTAATAAAAGATACTTCTATAATTCATTTTGAACACAAAAGTAGATGTCAAAATGAAGATTATCAAAAAAATTATTTAATATTTGAAAAAAGAAAAAATGATAATATAAATAATGTTATATTACTTGATAAACAAAATTTGAATAAAAAATGTTAAAAATATTATTTTCTGCGCAAGAACATTCCGTTAATTATGCTTTAGAAGAACTAAAAGATATTTTTTATGTTCACAATACTTTTAAATTAAGTAATTCAATAATTCTTGCAGAGATAGATTGCGATCTTAATAAATTCTACTTGACCATTAATAAAAATAAACCAATATTTATTCGTTATATTATTCCTGTAATATTTGAATATAAAATTAATAATACAATAGATTATTGTTTTATGGATCAATTTAATTTGAATCAAAATGATTGCTATGTACTACATTTTAATTTATTAAATAATGACAATCTAAATAAAAAAGATGAGCTTAAAAATATATTAAATTATTTTAATAATAAAAACATTGTTATCAACCCAAAAAAAGCTAATATTATAATAAATATTACAATAAGTTCTAATACATTATATTTTGGAATTATTGATGTAAAATACAGTTTAAGTTCTTGGAATTTTGGAGAATGCAGATTTAAATATGAAAAAGATACACTATCTAGAGCTGAATTTAAATTATTGGAAGCTTTTGAATATTTTAAAATAGATATAAGTAATTATAAAAAAGCACTTGATTTGGGTGCTGCACCAGGAGGTTGGACAAAAATTTTGTTAAATAACGGTTTAAATGTGATAGCTATTGATCCAGCAGATCTTGATGAATCACTCCTAAAAAATAAAAATTTATTTCATTATAAAGATATATCACAACATTTTTTTAAAGAATATAAGAATAAAATGTTTGATATCATAGTAAATGATATGAAAATGGATGCAAAAAAATCTTTAAGAATAACTGATGAGGCTTCAAATTATTTAAATAAAAATGGTATAGTTATAATGACATTAAAATTGAATCCAAATAGAGAATTCCAAGAGGTAAAGGAATGTGTTAAAATTATTGAAAAAAAACACAAAATAATTGGAATACATCAGTTATTTCATAATAGAGCAGAAGTAACAGTGGTCTTTAAAAATTAATTATTATTAAAATATTGTTTTAAGTCTTTTTATTAATCAGATAACGTATTTTATGAGGTTTAAATATTAGTCTTCTATCAAAGATATTGAATTCTGTTGCTACGTATTCTACTCCCACAAAATATCTAGTGTTCTCTTATTTATACTTAAATTGTTTTAACAATTTAATAAGTTTTAAATTTTGTTTGTGTGAATCAATACTTATTCTGCATCCATTTTTTACTTGTGCACTCATTGGATTAATTAAAATTCCATTTTTAGCACGATAATCAAAAATATCATTTGTATATTTACTGATAAAAAATAGGAATCCTACTTCTGATTTAAAAACTTTATTAATATAAGGCAATTTAACTAATTCATTGAATAAAAATTTTTTTCTTTCAAAATTATAGATACATTTCTTTTTATTTTGATAATATTAGACTTTTTATTTAAAAAAGTAATTGCAATCTTAATACTTGCAACAGACAAATGAAAGGGCACTAATACAATTCTTATTAATGGTATAATATCTGCATTTGCAATTAACACTTCAATCCTTAAACCAGCCATGCCGTAAGCCTTTGATAAAGTTCTTAAAACAACAAGATTTTTATATTTTTCTATCTTGTCAGAAAAACTTTACAGATTTGTATACTCTATATATACTTCATCTACAACAAGCATAATATTTTTAATTAAAGTTATTTCACATAATTTTTCTATATCGTTCTCTCTAATAATATGACCAAATGGAGCGTGTGGATTTGGTAAAAAAACAATCTTAACCTTATTATTTTTTAGTGCTGATATAATTTTATATATATCTAATTGTAGATTGTATTTTAATGGAATATTCATAACACCAACATCTAATAAATATGTGCATTCTTCATACATTTTGAAAATTGGAGGATAAATTAATATTGAATCACTTCCTCTTTCACAGAAAGTTTTAATCATTCCATTTATACCTTCATAACTTTCTCTTGTTATTAAAATATTATTTTTATTGACATTATAAATATTAGCCAATATACCACTTAATTTACTAATTAGCTCATCAGTTTGATACTTGTTTAGCAAATTTATTTTTTATCAAAATCAAAATTTACAAAATTTTCATTACTATCAAGAAAATCTGTAATATTATATCCTTTAATTTTACATAAAGATCTTGGAGAATCTTTGGTTTTTTTAAATTTACTTAAAATACTTTTTCTAACTACGTTTTCTATATTCAGTTGCCTTTACATCCAATTATTCAAATATTTTATTATTAATGGGAACTTTGCTCTTAAAAATTAGACCAAAAGTTAATATATTAATGATTCTTTTTAATTTACCTATTTTTCTTATTGTATTTCTTTTATTTATTCTTTTTTTTAAATTATATAACAATCTTTCATAAATTGGTGTTTCTCTTGCATATTCCCACCATAAATAGTCTAATGGTGCATTCTCTTCTTCCCAAGGTTTTTTATTTACAAAATGTATTGATAAAATTTTATTTATTTCTTTTTTTCTAATATGTGAAAAAAAATTATAGTTATTAGATATACTAAAATAATTATTTGCAAAATATATATTCATTACATCTTGTTCTTGGAAAACCAATAAATTCTTATATTTTTCACTTAGATCTAATAATTTAGAAGTAATTGAAAAATATCTCCATTTTTTGCAATCAACTAGGAGTAAACCAGCATTAAAATAGTTATGATTACTTGGTATATTTAAATTTTTCTTATGTAGAGTAAATTCCCCACCACCATCCTTTATTGCACCAATAATATAATTATTTAAATTAATGTTAAAAAAATCCTTTATGTCTGAATTAAAAATAATATCAACGTCTAAGTATATTGCTTTCTCAACATTGATTAATTTATCTGGAATAATATATTTTAAGTAAATTAAATTATTTTTGAACCATCCGGAATTTAAATTTTTAAATTGACTAAGATCATTATGAATAAAAGTAATAGTTAGATTATTGAAACCATTAATAAAATATTCTAACATTTTTTTATTTTCTTCGGTAATATCATATTCAAAAATAAAAAAATCTATACACGATTTCGTATTCGCTATGATTGAATTCATAGAAACAAAAAGAAAATCAACATAAGAGTTGTTAACTATAAAACAAACGTTAATCATAATAATGAATAAATTCCATAAATATTATTTAATTTTAATCATGTATTTTGAGTTATCA
>CALXSB010000071.1 GCA_944391005.1 uncultured Rickettsiales bacterium
AAATGGTGCAGCCGCAGTAATACCGGCTGTTATCAAATTTTTTGAAAATTATTATCCAAAAGATTATACATTTGAAAATATTAAAAAATTTATTCTAGTTTCTGGAATAGTTGGTATATTGTGCAAAAAAAATGCAACTATTTCCGGTGCTGAAGGCGGATGTCAAGCTGAAATAGGAAGTGCATGTGCAATGGCAGCCGCGGGCTTAACAGCAGCATTGGGCGGAACAAACTATCAATGTGAAAATGCAGCAGTTATAGGACTAGTTCATAATTTTGGTTTAACTTGTGATCCTATTGGCGGACTTGTGCAAATACCATGTATAGAAAGAAATGGAATAAATGCGATCAAGGCAATTTCTGCGGCTAGACTAGCTTTAAGAGAAAAAGAAAGCTTATTTATTACACTTGACCAGGCAATTTTAACAATGAAACAGGTTGGCAAAGATATGTCTTCTAAATATAGAGAAACAGCTCAAGGTGGGTTAGCAATAAATTCAAAAGATGGAAGAAATACAATAGTTCCAACATGTATTAGATGTGCAAATAAAAATCATTGTTGTTGCGATTAGTAATATATGCTATTTTAAATTAAGGACTTTAGTCCTTAATTTATTTTTTTATAAAAATATAATGTTCTAATAGAATTTAAGATCGCAATAATTGATACTCCGACATCTGCGAAAATTGCAGCCCATATTGAAGCATAACCAAAGGCTCCCAATGCCAACACAATTAGTTTGACACCAATAGCAAATACTATATTCTGTTTTGCGATTGCTAATGTCTTTTTTGAAATCTTTATGGCCATAGGTATTTTTATAAGTTCGTCATTCATTATAACAACATCAGCAGCCTCAATGGCAGCATCCGATCCGATTCCCCCCATAGCTATGCCAATATCTGCCCTTGCAAGAACTGGTGCGTCATTTATTCCATCGCCAACAAAAGCAAGTTTTTCATTATCTTGCTTTTTATTTATTATGTCTTCAATCTTTTGAACTTTATCCGATGGCAATAATTCACTGCAAACATTATTTATACAAACCTTTTGAGCTATATCGTTAGCAACTTCATTTTTATCTCCAGTCAGCATTATAATGTCCTTTACGCCAACTTTATAAAGTTTTTCAATGGCTTCAAAAGCGTCGGTTTTAATTTCGTCGCTTATTACGAAGTATCCGGCATATTTGTTATCTATAGCTACATGCACAATGGTTCCAATTTCTTCAACATTGTCAATTTCCATTCCTATTTTTTTCATAAGCTTTGCATTTCCAACAAATACTTCTTTATTGTCAATATTTGCCTTTACGCCAAAGCCTTGCATATCAGTGATATTTTTAACATTGGATAGATCAATTTCTTTTCCGTATTCACTTTTTATAGATTCTGCGATTGGATGATGCGAATATACTTCAGCATAGGCAGTTATTTTTAACAATTCTTCTTTTGAAATTGCAACTGGTTTTATCAATATGACTTTAAAGTTTCCTTTGGTTATTGTTCCAGTTTTGTCAAATACAAAATATTTTGTCTTGGCTAAAGCTTCTAAATAGTTGCTTCCCTTAATCAATACACCAATTTTTGAACTTGCACCGAGACCACCGAAAAAACTTAATGGTATTGATATTACTAAAGCACATGGACAGGATAATACTAAAAAAATTATAGCCCTATAAACCCATGTATTAAAGCTTTCACCAGCTATAAATAAAGGTGGAAAAATTGCAAGCAATAATGCTATAAACACAACTATTGGCGTGTAATATCTTGCAAACTTTGTTATAAAATTTTCAATATTTGCTTTTCTAGTAGTTGCATTTTCTACAAGATCTAAAATTTTTGATACTGTTGATTCCGAAAAGTTTTTAGAAACTTTTATTTCTAAAAGTCCGGATAAATTTATGGAACCGCTTAAAATTTCATCATTTTTCGCAACATCCTGTGGCAATGACTCGCCTGTTAAGGCTGAAGTGTTTATGCTTGATTCACCGTCAACAACAACACCGTCTAACGGCACTTTTTCACCAGGTTTAACAATAATTATATCACCAACAGAAACTTTATCAGGAGCAATTTTTTTAATTTGTCCATTTATTTTTATATTTGCATAGTCAGGTCTTATATCCATTAATTCCGCTATTGATTTTCTAGAACGATTGACCGCATAACCCTGAAAAAATTCGCCAATTTGATAAAATAACATAATGACCACAGCTTCCGTATAGTCTCCTAATGTAAAAGCACCAAAAGTTGCTATCATCATTAAAAAATTTTCGTCAAATACATGACCATGTCTTATATTTTTGAAGGATTTTAATAAAATATCATAACCTATTATTAAATAACTAACAATAAAAATAGGCAATTCAAATATTGAATTTTTACAAAATAGCAACGCAATTACAAATATTAGTCCAGAACATATAATTCTATATAGAACTTTTTTTAGTTTATTATTCATATTAAGCCTCAATAATTTCTAAATCAGAATCTTCATTTTTTATAACTTTTTTACATTCTTTTAATATTTTGTCAAAAGAATTATCATCCGCTTCTAAAGAAAATTTGCCTGATAAAAAATTAATTGAAGCATCAATAACACCGTTGACTTTTTTAATTTTTTCTTCAATTTTATTGGCACAATTAGCACAGTCTAAAGTTTCAATTCTAAAAGTTTTTTTCATAGCATTAATTAAACATTTAAACATATGTTTAAATGTAAGTATATATTATATAAATGTCAAGAAAAAAATATATAAACTAATAAAAAATATCTATTGAAAATAATTAACTATGTTGTATAATATCTTATGGTTTATTCTTTATAGTAAATTTTAATATAGGAGAATTTGTGTTAGATATTAGCGAATTAAGTATTGATGATCAAAAATCAATGTTAAATTCAATGATTTCTGTAATTCTATCATCACCAATATCAAAAAATGGAACTTTAAACAACGATACAATCGCAATAACAACAGATATACATGGAGATTTGTTTTCATTGTTGAGTTCTTTAGTAGAATGTGGGGCTGTTATTGTAAGAGAAAATGACTTTATGTATTATAATATAACAGCAAATAGATTCTTAAAAGAAAAAGATATAATTAATCAACCAAAAGAATATTTTATTGAAAATAAAATATGTGTTTTTCCAAATCCGCATATTAACAGCAATTTTAATGCAAACTATTATAACCTTGGCGATATAGGAGATAGAGGAACTGAGAGCGTAGCTTGCTATGCCCTACTATATTATACAATATTTAAATATAAAAAAATAGATAAATCTCCAATACATTTAGTAATTGGAAACCATGAAAGCAGTAAATACTTTGCTGCCGGAGATACCTATGATAAATACTATAAAATATTAAAATCGCTAATAAATTATGGATATATGCAAACTGGTTATGTAATTGGCAATGGAGAGAATACTGCAGCATTATGGCATGCAAGACTTGTTGAAGATGATATTGAAACTATATTTAAAGACTTTAAACTATTGCTTTTACCCAATAATAAGAAAACATTTTTTTATAAAATTATCAAAAATCAGTTTGAAAGCAATGATACTGAGTTATTTAATAAATTGTTAGATTTTTTATCTACAACACCAGAACAAGAACTTACAAAAAAAGCAATAATTTTCTTCTTTGAAAAAGAAGAACTTGCAAAAATAAAAATACTTCTTGGAAACTCAATCATTAAATCTTATCTAAAAATAGATAAAGAGAAAATTTATGACATTTTTAAAATATTTAAAAACGACCAAGGTGCAAGTAAAGATTTTTTAACAAAAGTATTAGAACTTCGTGGGGATATTCCATGTAATCTATTATTTTGGAATGATGAAACTGTATCAGGAACGCCGTTATTAAATCAAATCGTTGGACATGATAGTCATCCAGCAACAATTAATGCAAATAATTGCTATAATAAATCAATTGTAAATATTGATATTACAAGAAGCAACGGATATTTAAAAAGATATTGCGGCTATGAATATTTGAAAAATAAAAGTTTGTCTGCCACTTCCTATTATAAAGTTAATAAAGACGGAAATATTAATGTCTTGGAATTATCAAAGCAAACAGCATACGAAACAACCAGAACATTAGCAGATAGCGGATCATATTATATATTTTCACCAATTGAAGATATAGCATTGTTATACCCAGATATTATAAAAGTCAACGATGATGATATTTTTCAACAAAAAATACAGCGTGTAAACAGTGATGAGAATTTTAAAAAATTATCAATTACAGAGCCAGCATCAAAAATTAATATGCTTGAGAAAGATACAACTCCGAATAACTCGTCCACAAATATATATAATGATGATATACAAATTTCAATTGCAAAAAATGTTTTACAACAAATAAACGAACTTACAAATAATAAAATCAAATCAAATGAAAATAACTGCTACGTTAATTCAACAGAAATAAATTTAGATGAATTATATAGCTATATAGACACAATATATAATTTCTGTATACAAAATAAAAATTCAACAATAATAAATATCGTATCAAATACCCTAAAAGACTCCTACGTTGATAATTTTAGGACTAATGATAGAGATATTATTTCAACATTAATAAAAAATAAAAAAATAACATCATCTATAAAAACAATAAATTCATAAATATTGGAAAATAATGATTATAAAACCATTTCAGAATGTATTAAAAATAATGGTATAAATATTGATAAAAATTGCATCAACACAAATTCACGATCCAATAATGAAGATGATTATGACCATTTTGTTGATATATAGTTATTTTGGACATTTTATATTTAGAATATCATCAATTGATTTATGAACTAAATTGGCCTCTATATTGTCAGAAAGAGTGTAAAAAATTTCTTTTCCATTTCTCCTGCTATCAATAAGGCCATTTTGTTTTAATATTTTTAAATGATGGGAAACAGCTGGTGCACTCATATTTACAGCAACAGCTATATTGTTTACACATAATTCAGAATGACATAAAAGCCATAATATCTTAAGCCTTGATGGATCAGAAATAACTTGAAAAGTCTCTGAAGCCTTCTCAAATAATTTATCACATGGTATATTATTTATAATCTCATTAGAACTTAAATCGTGATCATGAAGTTTTAAACAATAACAATTATTCTTTTCCATATCAATAGTATATATAGTAAACAATCTATATATTTAAAATATTATTTTATTATAAATAGTCAATATTTTATTATCTTTTATAAACAAGAATTCTTAAAACAATAAAATCTAAACAAACAAATATATTATCAACTAATAATAATTTAGGACTTCCAACAAGTTTTTAAAGAGTTAAATAAAAAGTTAAAACATAATAGCAAAAATATGAATAAAGACAAAATTTTTAGTATTGCTCTACTGTTTCTATTGTTATTTTTTACAGCTTGTGCCTCAAGATCAAAATCCGAAAAATCAATAGAAACTTTGAATAATAATATAGACAACATTCAAAATCAGATAAAAAATACTAAAACAAATATGACAAATGTTAAAAATAAAATTATCAAATTAAAAAAAGAACAACCATTTTGCAATACCGAAGCAATACAGGATGAAATAGAAGTATTAGACCTGCAAATTAATAGTATTGACAACAATATGTTTCATATAAAAGAACAAGCTAATATTACAAAAGAAATAGTTAGATTAGAAGTCAATGGATATAAACAAAAATACAAATTTTTAAAATTAATAAATGTTATTTTGTTTATTGCAATTCTTATAGTAGCAATAAAAAAGTTAAAAAATATATTAAATTAATTTTATTTTAAACTTTTAATATTTTTTTAAAAAGAATTAAAAATATTAAAATTTTCTTGAAATATAAAAAATAAGCTTTTAAAGTCAATATCGTGCTAAAATAGCTCAGTTGGTAGAGCAACTGATTCGTAATCAGTAGGTCGTGGGTTCAAATCCCGCTTTTAGCACCATGTTTAACAAAAATTATAGCTATATACAAAAGCAATTGTTTTGTATTTAAATTAAGCGTGTTATTCAATTTTTCCTTTCAATTTACATTCTTCTTGTAATAGTATAAATAAAATATTATTTATATCATCCATTGATAATTTTTGTAAATGTTGATGTAGAATTGGTTTTTGCTTCCAGAATACATTTTCTTTTGTTGCTATTTCATCAAAACCTAAACCATTTTGTAATTGATATTTATATAGTTGTAATTTTAAAAAATATGCTATTAAAGTTCGTATTATAACGACTGGAAAAACTCCTTCAGAATATAAATTTTGTAATTCTTTATAGGCTTTTTCAAAATTTAACGATGCAAAATTATTTATAAAATCATTTAAATCTGCTTCCGAATTATCTTGAATGCATAATTTGACATCATCTATTGTTAAATTTTTATCATCACCCTTATATATTATTAGTTTGTCTAGTTCACTTAGAATAATAAGCCTATTTCCACCAAAACTTTCGGCTAAATATTTTATAATATCCGGAGTGTATTTAAATCCTTCTTTTCTAAGTCGTAAATTTATAATCTGCATTATTGAATTTATATCATCTTTATAACAGGGCAATGCTGCAAAATATTGATTATACTCAGCGAATCTTTTTAAGGCTGATTTACTATCAAGATCATCAGCTGTTATTATAATAAAATTTTCATTGTTTTGTGGTTTTGAAAAAATATTTTCTAATGTTTTAGATATTGAATTTTCAGCATCTTCTATTAATATAACCTTTTTCTCAGAACCAAATAATGATACAGAATTATATTCATCACTAATAATAGTTGGTTTATCTTTAATTATTGATGGTGTAATATTTACTAATGATAAACTATTTTTATAGTCTGGCAATACTTTTTGTAAAATCTCATTTTTTCTAATTAATACTAGTCCAGCATCAGGTCCGTATATTAAAACCCCTCTTATAGTATTGCCGAATGTTTTTATAAATTCATCAACTTTATTTGCCTGTATTTTCATTTTAATATAAACTAATAAAACAAAATAATCATAAAATATTTTTTTTAATTTTCAATTAAGTTTTATAATTTATATAAAAATATATACCTATATTAAATCTTGAAAAATTATATTTTATTTATATATTAAACCTTAGTTATTTAAAAAAATATAAAAAAATTGAATAATATAATAGATTTTTTAAAGAAAAAAAAATTATTTTTTTATGCCCTAATTCTTATAGCTATATTATTTGCAGTTGATATATGGACAAAAAGATATGCTTTTAGAAGCGTTAATAATATAATATATAAAACACGCGGCATTCATAATCATATAAATATAAATAAATTTTTTAATATAGTAAAAGTTGTAAATACGGGTATAAGTTTTGGCTTATTTAATAATTTAGTTTACGGT
>CALXSB010000072.1 GCA_944391005.1 uncultured Rickettsiales bacterium
CCTTCACTTGCTTCGCAAGTTCAGTTGGCACTTCGTGGGACGACAAGCTAGCAAATTCAAGCAAGCTTGATTTGCTCCCACTTCGTGCTTCATCCTCGTTTCACTCGGCTGGCACTTCGCAGACCAACAGGTTAAAATGATTGTGCAAGTGCAAAGGCAAGGGGAAATGTGCTTGCACAATTTCACCAATGAGTGGCTTTAGCCCGAGTGTTTGCTGAAGCACGATTGGAGTGAAACGATAGTTCAAGCACATCATTTTTCTGCTTCGTGCTTGAGCATTCACTTCGTTCACATCGCACTTCGCAGACCAACAGGCTAGTTGTTGCAAGCAAGCTTGCACAACTTCTGCTTCGTGCTTCACCTTCACTTGCTTCGCAAGTTCAGTTGGCACTTCGTGGGACGACAAGCTAGCAAATTCAAGCAAGCTTGATTTGCTCCCACTTCGTGCTTCATCCTCGTTTCACTCGGCTGGCACTTTGGCAAACGTTCAGCTTTCTTCCTCCGCTACGCTATGGCAAACTGCGGTGGGTCGCAAGCTGCCATTGCAAGTAAACTTGCATGTCTCTCACCTTGTTTTCACTGGTGATTGCAAATGCCTTGCTTCGCAAGTCGCTTGCATCCCCCTGCCTTCGTGCTTGAGCATTCACTTCGTTCACATCGCACTTCGCAGACCAACAGGTTAACAAACTGAAGCAAGCTTCGTTTGTTTCTGCTTCGTGCTTCATCCTCGTTTCACTCGGCTGGCACTTCGCGGACCAACAGGTTAAAATGATTGTGCGAGCACATCATTTTTCTGCTTCGCGCTTGTAGAGTTTTTGTGGAAAAGTTATTTATGCAGCGGGTATATTCTTGTAAATATATATATTCCATCTATATAGGACTCTTATTGTTTTTACAAGTTTAAAATCTTCGTTGTCATCAAATGGTATTGGCAGTGAATTGGCTATTATTAAAGTCTTTTTCGGAAATTTTCTATAGACGTTTAAAAATAACTTCTGTTGCTTTTTTAGTATAAAAGTTAATACAATGTCAAAATTAAAATCGCTGATATTATTTGCGTCGTCCTTTATAAATTTTATATTTTTGTATCTGTTGAAAAATTTTGAAATTCTGTAGGCGAATCCTGATATTTCATAACCTACAAATTCTACGGTTTTCCCTTCTGGAATTTGTAAATTTTTTGCAATGCCAAATAACATTTTGCCATAGCCGCTGCCAATATCTAATATTCTTATATGCTTTTTGTTTGTTTTTGTTATGTATTCCTGTATGTATTCTTTTATTTTTGCTATTGATCTTCTATTTGATGATACTGTGGGTGATATTTTAAATCCTTTGCTTAATATAAAAAGCATGATAATATATAAAGCTAATGCAGCTGCTATTATGAATAATAGCGTTGATATTACTACTGATATTATAAAAGAATAGTTCATTATTTTTTACTTCTTTTTTGTCTATAACTAATTGCTTTGCCTTTTAAATTTATTTGTTTAGCTCTTGCAATAGATAAATCATTTTCGTCAATGTCCTCTGTAATTATTGAACCGGCAGCGGTTAAGCAGCCATCTTTTAGATTAACGGGGGATACCATGACTGTGTTTGATCCTATGAAACAATTGTTTCCAATATTTGTATGGAATTTTGAGAAACCATCGTAGTTGCAGGTGATGCAGCCGGCACCTATGTTTGTTTTGTCTCCGATAGTTGTGTCTCCAATATAGGTTAAGTGTCCTATCTTTGTTCCTTCTCCAATGGTTGATTTTTTGATTTCAACAAAATTTCCTATGTGGGAATTTTTCTTGAGTATTGTTTGTGGACGGATTCTGGCAAATGGACCGACGCTGACTCCTTCCTCAAGTTTGCACTGTTCAAGATAGGAAAAAGAATGGATTACAACATGTTTTTCAACTTTTACGCCGGGCAAAAATACGACGTTTGGTTCTATGACAACATTGTTTTCAATTTCTGTATCGTAGCTAAAGTAAACGGATGTTGGGTCTATAAGAGTAATGCCTTTTGCCATAAATTCTTTTCTTTTATTGTTTTGAAAAATTCTTTCGGCTATTGATAATTCTTCTTGTGAATTAATGCCCATTACTTCATCTTCTGTTCCAATTATGTATTTGCAAACTTTACTTTCTTTTCTTGAAATGCCGATTATGTCTGTTAGATAATATTCTTTGCTTGCGTTGTTGTTGTCAACTTGTTTTAATAAATTTTCAAGCAGACCACCTTTTATTGCGACTACGCCAGAATTGCATAAGGTAATTTCTCTGACTTCGTTGCTTGCGTCCTTGTATTCAATTATTTCTTCTAATTCGTCGCCTTTTGTAATTAGTCTTCCGTATTTGTTATTTGTGTCTTTTGTGTGGAAACCTAAATCAATTATTGAGGCGTTTGAATTTTGTAATAGTTCAATGATGTGTTTGTAGGTGTCAACCTTTACAAGCGGTGTATCGCCATACATAACTAATATGTCATTTTCTTTATGGTCTAGGGCGTTAAAACCAACCTGCGTTGCGTGGGCGGTTCCTTTTCTTTCGTGTTGAATGACTGTTTTTGTATTTGATTCTATATTTTTTGAAATCTCTTCAATATTTTCTTCGGAACAAACAACGCATATTTCTTCTGCGTCTAATTTTTTTGCTGTGTTAATTACGTGGTTTATCATCTCAAGATTTCCAACTTTGTGCAATAATTTTGACAAATCGGATTTCATTCTAGTGCCTTTGCCGGCACCAATTATAATAACTGATAGCTTTGACATATATATAACATTTTAAAATCTGATATAGATAATATATACTCAAAATAATAATTCAATAAAAAATATTTGAAAAATTTTTATTTTTTTTAAAAAAAACTTGAATTGTAATCTTTGCAAAATAATAATATAGACATAATTAATCAAAAAAGAATAAAATGCTTTACCTTTTTCCTGCTTTAATATTAGTAATAGTTGAACTATTATTATATTTTAATAATAAAATAAAAAGTGATTTAAAAATTGAAGAATTAAATGATAAACTTGCAACTATTACGGACGAAAAGGACGCTTTAGAAATAAAATATAATGATATATTAAATAATATTAAGAAAAAAGAGGAATTAAAAAGAAGTAAAGATTTAGACGAAATGCAGCTTTTATTTACTAAAGTAAATATTTTAGATGATAAATTAACATTTTTTAATAATTCTTTTAAGACTAAACTTGACCTTATAGCTGCTTTGCTTGAGAAAAATGATGCTCAAGTTAATTCTGTTTTAGAGACTCCTACGGTTGACGAAGAAGAAAAAAACGCAGATGAATTTGAACAATTTGAGGAACAAAAAAATACGAATATAGACAGCCAGCCAAATAATGACAGTATAAATGAAAATTATCAGGATGTGGCGACAGAAAATGGTGAATCAGAGGAAAAGTATAATGGGGCAAGTTTTGAAGCTGAAAATAATCAAAATGTAGAGCAAACAGAGCAGTCTTTTGAAGAAAATGTTGAAGAAGATAATAAAGAGAATGTAGCAGATAATGTGATAAACGAACAAACAAGTGAAGATTTAGCAGAGCAGAATGAAAATATTTTAGACAATGAAAATACTTATATTGATTCGCAGGAAAATAATAGTGGTCAAGATACGAATATTCAACCACAGAATATAGATGAGAGCGAATTTTTAGATATAGATGCAAACGAGGATGATGATAATACAAATGATACAAATGATATAAATAATACAGATAATACAGATAATCCAGATAATGGCGGAGATGCATCAAAAGAAGAAAATATAGAATTGGAAGAAAATAAAGAGATAGAAAGTGATAATGAAACAATAGAAGATAATGATATAAATTATGAAACTTCAAATAATACGGATAACGAAATAATAAATAATGATATTGAAACGGAATATAATAATATAGGCAATAATGAAATTGAAGAAAATGAAAACTCTGCTGATTATTCTGAAGATGTAAATAATAACTCTTTAGAGCCAGTTGAACAGAATAATATGGATATACCTACAGGTGAAGAAAATGATGAAATTATTGATGAGGAAGATGATGAAACTACAAATAATGAACAGTTAATATCTAATGATTTAGATAATGAACCATTATTGACTGATGATACAGAAAATGAGAAATTATTAACTGATAGCTTTGAGGATGAAGCATTAATAGAGGACGATAACCAATCTAACTTGAATATTCAAGGATCTGAAACAAGTTCGGATAATTATAATGATAATCCAATTAATAGTGAGCAAAATAATAATACCGTTAATGAACAAGAAGATTTTGATCTTGACAGTTTACAATTACCTAATTCTGATACTGAGACGTTTGATTTAAATATTAATAAAACTCAGGATGATTTAGATAACAAAGATTTTGACAATTACGATAAATTATCAGATTCTGCTGACAACATAGGTATAGATAATGATGATATTTTCTCTGAAATTGATGAAAATGATGATGAAGATTTAAACTCTAATAATACTACAGCAAAAGAGCCAGCTAATGAAAATAATCAATTAAATAGTAATCCAAATACTCAAAGAGAGGTTGTTCTTGACGGCCAGGAGTTAGAGGATAAAATTATTCAAGAAGATACGGTTGACGCAACTAAAGGTAATCCAATGGTGGAACCAACCATTGATGGAGAAGAAAAATATTCTAGCAAACAAGTTGATGAAGAAGATGAAGAACAGCCATTTGATAATACTTCTTCATTTGATATTGATATTTTAAACGATGGTTTTGGAACTGAGGATGATGTAAAAAATAATTCTAGCTATAATACAAATCAAAACACTGATAAGAATAACAATTCTGATGATTCTGATGAATTGCTGCAGACTCAGAGTGATATAAATAGCGATAATGAATTAAGCATGGCTTTAACAGAACTCAATGGAATGAATGACGACAAAGATTTTGATGAAAAACAAACGGATCAAATTAATATTCCAACAAATAATATAAATGATAGCAAGAATCAAAATGTTTCAATGGATACTGATGATATTGACATTGACAATATATCAGACATTATGAATGTTGTAAACGACCAGCATGAAGAAGAAAAACATAATGAAGATTTAAAAAATAATATAGAGCCATTAATGGATGGAACTATAGGCGATAAAAATACAAGCCAATATCAGGATGAAGAAGATTTTTTAAATTCTCCTATAGCATCACAAAAAAATGATGTTGAGGACGATGGGTTTGATATAAAAGAAAGCTTGGATAAATTAAGAGCACAGTTAAGTGAAGACGACGAAACTTCTAATTAGAATGGATAAATAAAAAGTTATTTTAAATGTTAGATATATTAAATATTATCTAACATTTTTTCTCTAGAATTAAATATTATTTTGTATTTATTGTCAAAATTATTATCAATTAAATATTTTTTAAGGAAAAAATTTATTACGGAAAAACATTGAAAAATATCTTCTCTTTCTATGTTTTCTTTTTGAAATAATGAAGGAAATAATAATAGTCTGTCTTTATATGGATCACCTTTTGATTTTGAAACAGCAAGCCCTGTTTTCGGCGATATATAATAAAATTCGTTTATATTTAAATCTTTTTCAAATATAATGCCTGTGCCAATTATATTTAGTATAGTATTTTCAAATATTAAATATAATTTTAAAATTTTATATTTTGTTTCATTATTTGCAATAAGGTTAAAAATTATTTCAATTATATTATACAAGTTTTTTTCTAGATATCTTTCATAAAGCAGACTGTTTATCAATAGAGTAATATTATCAATTAATGCCAAATAGAATCTATCATTTATAAAATAGGATAAATAGGATTTGACAAGTTCTATTTTTAAAGTGCCAAGTTGATTTGTATTTTTTGCCGACCATATAAATTTTACAGAATTGCCGGTCTGATAAATTAATCTGTCTTTTTTAATGTGCATGACATATCCGGATATCAATCCATTTTCCTTGCTTAATATCTTTACTAATAAAGAATTTTCCTCAAACTTTTTTACTGAAGTAATAAAACCAAAATCTTCTATTTTCATTATTTATCTTTTTGTGATTTATTATTATCTTCTTTTTCAAAGCCTATATTGTTTTTTTGTGCAAATAATAAAATGTCTTTAGCTATTGGTGCTGCTGCTCCAGATCCTCCGCCACCGTGTTCTGATACAACAACTATGGCATATTTAGGATGTTCATATGGAGCGAAAGCTATAAACAAACCATGATTTTGAAATTTAGTTTCAATTTCTTCATTTTGTTCTTCCATCAGTTCTTTTTTGTCTTTTGCAATAACCTGTGCGGTTCCAGTTTTTCCAGCCATTTCAAAACCTTTTTGCTTTATTCTTGTCCAATAGGCGGTTCCACCTTTTTCATTTACAACTTTATACATGCCGCGTTTAATAATATCAATAGTTTCTGGCTTTACCATTGGTTCTTCAGAGAAAATATCTCTATTATAATCTGCTATTGGACTGTTTGAAATTATATAAGGTTTTACTTTATAGCCACCATTAGCTATTCTTGATGTCATAACAACAAGTTCTAAAGGAGTAACGGTTAAAAAACCTTGTCCTATTGCAACATTTACTGTGTCGCCGGATACCCAAACATCATTAAATACTTTTTTCTTCCACTCTCTATTAGGAATTGTTCCTCTCTTTTGATTTAGAATTTTTATATCATATTTTTCACCAAAACCAAAATCTGTAGCTGTTTTATATATATTATCTATGCCGGCATATAATCCAAGCTTTGTAAAATAGATATTGCATGAATTTTTTATTGCATTGACTAAATCTAATTCTCCATGACCTTTTGCTTTCCAGCAATGCAATGTTCTCTTTCTGTTTAATACAAGTTGCCCCTTGCAATCAACTTTTTTATCATCGGTCCACCCATTTTCTAAACCGGATATTGCTGTTATTAATTTAAATGTTGAACCTGGAGGATAAATTGCACTAACAGCTTTATTGTTTAAAGGTTTTGCAGGGTTTGAATTTAATTCATCCCAATAATTAGAAGATATGCCTTCAACAAATTTATTACTGTCATAGGACGGCGTTGAAACTAATGATAAAACTTCTCCTGTTTTAACATTCATAACTATGACAGCACCATTTACACCTTTCATTCTATTTTGAACAAAATTTTGTAAATTAAAATCTAATGTTAATTTTAAATCTTTTCCCTCTGTAGCATTTTGTGTATATATTTCTCTAATTGGTATTGAAAGTGCATTCATTTCTAACTTTTTAAAGCCAGATTTTCCGGTCATATTTTTATTAAATAATTTTTCTAAACCGGTTCTGCCCAATTTATAATCATGATGCAATAAAAGTTCTTTTTCTTTTAAATTTTTTTCCTTATCAATTTCATCTTTTGTTGGATTATTTACATAACCTATTATATGGGAAAAGAGATTTGAATATGGATAATATCTTATGTAGCCATTTTCTATAACTATTCCATTGAGCATATAGGAATTAGCCTCAATTTTCACCAAATCATTCCAGCTAACATTATCAAGTATAGAAACTATTGGCCTATCCTTATTTCTTTCAAGCCTTTTTAAAATTTTTTGAAAATCATCATTTGATAAATTTAAAATATTTGAAAGTTTTGATATAACATCCATATTGTTATTTTTATTTTGATATAGCAAAACTCTGTAATTTTTTTGATTTTCTGTTAGCTTAATATTATTTCTATCAAAGATATGTCCTCTTAAAGGAGGAATAACAAAAGTTTTAATTCTATTATCCTCAGACATGCTTTTATATTTTTCATAGCTAATAATTTGTAAATAAAAAAGTCTAGATATAAGAATTAAAAATAAAAATATTTGTATGCAAAAAACTACTATTAGTCTTTTACTTGATATAGATGATTTTTCATGTTCTTCGTGAATGCCCGGCATATCTAATCAAACCATTTATCTACTTTTTTTAAAAATCTATAAAGTATTCCAAAAAATATTATATTTAATAAAAATTGAACTACTGAGTTTAATATTGGATATGGAGTTCTATAAAGCAAACTAAACAATATCCACTGCAATAGTGCATTTAGAAAATCAAATATAGCAAAATCTCTTACTGAAACAGCAAAAATATCTGGAGTATACAAGTGTGCACGAATAAAACTTATAAATTTCGTAGAAACTAACCATATTAAAGATGTAATACCCAGCGGCAGGTTATTAAAAATATCAAACAATATTCCAAATATAAAAATAGCAAAATATTGAATATTCTCTTGATCTATAACCATAAAATAAAAAATTAAAATAGAAGCAATATTAGGAAACAACGTTGTTCCACTAAAAAATTTGATTGGTGCTGCTGATAATGCAGAAAAAAATATAATAAAAAAATATAATAAGAAATTTCTTATCATTACAGAAAACTTATTATTCCCAACCCTAAATAACATATTTATATATTTTATTAATTTTTGATTTTTACAGAATACACAATATTAAATATATCTTATATTTTTAATTTGTCAATTATATTTTAAGGTTTAATTAGAAATTATTACACCTCAAAAAACAGAAATTTAATCTTATGCAGCAAATAAAATATTTATTATTAATTTTATATCATATATCTAGTTGATTTTAATTTTTTTTGAAATAATCTTATAATGAATAACTATTGTATGGACCCGTAGTTATTTGAGATTTGAAGATCTCTGATGGGAAAAGGGTTAAAATAACGCTTAATACTTTTAAGTAGTTATTATTACAAAGTTATATTGCGTTATTTTTACTTATTTTATTTGTAAAATAAGCAGTATAACTATTATTTTGATATTATAACAATATCAAATATCCCATTATATTATCTTCACTCTTTGTGGTATTTGGGTTCAAAATTTTTATGCTTTTAATAAGGAAAATGAGTAAAAATGGTAAAAATATGAGTTGTATTTCTATCTCTTCCGAAATTGAAAGATTGAACAAATCAAAGAATAGGAAGGAAGATTTAAAACAACTTGAAGATAGAATAAATCGCAAGGTCGGAGAAACCATAAAATATTTTAGAACTTTAAAAGGGTTGTACCAGGGCGATTTAGGAAAGATGATCGGTATAACATACCAACAACTTTCCAAATATGAAAAGGGAGAAAACAAAATGAATTTTTCAAAATTATTAATTGCCTGCAATTGCATGGGCGTTAGTATTGAAGAATTTATTGAAACTCTCAATATGAAAAATGAAGGAACATTGAATTACAGTAAGAAAATAAATAAATATCTAAATCTCAGCAAATCAAATAAAGAGATAGTTGATAAAATTATCGAAATACTGTAAATTAATGTTGAATAATAAAAGGTTTAAAATTAATATAATTTATTATGAATAAATTATAAAGTGTTTTATGCAATTACCAATAGTGGATCCTATTATTATTGAAATTGGACCTTTTGCAATTAGATGGTATGCTTTAGCTTACGTGCTAGGAATTATTATTGCTTGGTTTGTAGTCAAATATTTTAATAGGACGAATAAAGTATTTGATGAAAAAAAAGTCAGTGATGATTTTTTTGCATACGCTGTTTTATCAGTGATAATAGGCGGCAGATTGGGCTATGTTTTATTTTATAACCTTTCATTTTATTTAAATAACCCATTGGATATTTTAAAAGTATGGGAAGGAGGCATGTCTTTTCACGGAGGCTTAATTGGAGTATTAATTGGTTCCTATTTATTCTGTAAAAAGCATAAAATAAATTATCTTTCCTTTACAGATCTTGTTTCAATATCAATTCCAGTTGGATTATTTTTCGGAAGAATTGCCAATTTTATAAACATGGAGTTATATGGCAGAACAACAAAATCTAGATTTGGTATTGTTTTTCCAAATGCCGGAGATCTCCCAAGACATCCAAGCCAACTATATGAAGCAGCTTCCGAGGGGCTAATTTTATTTATTATATTATTCTATTTAGCAAAGTATACAAACGCACAAAAGCATAGAGGTCTTCTTAGCGGTATATTTTTAATCGGATATGGCATATCAAGATTTACAGTTGAATTTTTTAGAGAACCAGATATACAAATAGGATATATATTTAAATATTTCACATTAGGACAACTTTTAACAATACCTTTAATCATATTCGGAATTTTATTAATCATTATATCCTTTAAAAATAGACATCAACAGCTTTAATCCATATATTTTTCTATTATAATCGCACATTACTAAATAGTTTTAGTATTAGGAAAAAGTTAGAATAAATATATAATTCTTTAATTCATTATATTATTAAGCGATATAATATGACAATATAATATAGCAATAACACGTATTATAAAATCTTCTTGTGAATGGGTCTACGTTTTTTACATCTATAAAAGCCACCAATATAACCCCATGTAAAGCAAACAACATCTGCCCCCGTAAATACACCATACTCCGCCACCTGTTAAGGCATCATCCGCTCTCCATCCGAAGGACCGTGTCCAACATCACTCCCTTGTGAAGGGTTTTTCTTTTCGCCCCCGTGAAGAAGATACCATTTACTCCCATGTGAAGGAAATCATTTATCTCTCCCTTGTGAAGGTGTATTTCCAATTTAACCATCCATGAATAGGACTTTCTCCATCTCTGCCCATCTATCAAAAAAACACTATCAACCCCCATGTGAATGGTTTTTTCTTTTTCACCACATGTGAAAGACCTCTCTCGATCCCCCCCCTGTGGGGGGCCATTCCATCTTACCCCCATGTGAAGGGCCACTACTAGACCCCCCCTGTGAGGGGTCTCTCTTGGCCCCCCCCTGTCAAGGGTCCCTCTCGACCCCCCCTGTCAAGGGGGGTAAGGGGGGTTCGCCTCCCTTCGTAAGGGAGGTGCTGACGAAGTCAGCGGTGGGTTGACAAC
>CALXSB010000073.1 GCA_944391005.1 uncultured Rickettsiales bacterium
TATATAAAGCATTATTGGTTATCGGAGACTTTATATGATTTAAAATATATAGAATAAGAACTTTGCTTTCTGCCAAAGTTTCTCCATTAGATGTCAACTTCAAAAAATATCACCTCTCTAATATTGCCTAATAAACAATATAATTATATCATAAAAGTATAAAAAATACTATTATTTTTAATTTATTAATGATATAATTTTAATATAGTATAACTTAAGGGGAGAGAAATGAAAGAAAAAACGTTATATGAAATATTAGAAGTAAGTGAAAATGCCTCAGGCGAGATAATTGAAAAAGCATATAAGACTTTAGCTAAAAAATATCATCCGGATTTACAAGAAGAAGCTAATAAAAAACAAGCAGAAGCAATGATGAAAAAAATAAATGAGGCTTATGAAATATTAGGTAATGAAGAAAAACGAAATAGATATGATGCAGAACTTGAGGAAAAAAGAAACCAAGAAGAATTACAAAGGCAAAATAATCAAGCATATAATAACATGTATAATAAGGTACAATATCAAAATAATAATGCTACAAATAATAATATAAATTATGATTATGAAAAAGAAAGATTAAAATATGAAAGAAAACTGCAAGAAGAGGAAATAAGACAGAGACAAAAGATGCAAGAAGACTTAAATAGAGAATATAACAATGCATATGAAAACTATTTAAGGAGTTTGGGATATAAAATAAAACATAAATGGACAAAAGAGAATACTAGAGACCTACTTATTACCATAGGAGTTATTATTGTGGTTTTCATAATACTCTGGATTATTCCACCAACACACGATTGGTTAGTAAGCTTTTACGAAAATAACCCAATTGTAAAAACATTTGTAGATATAATAATTGCTATTGTAGTAGGAATATTTAAAGGAATATGGGAATTTATAACAGGATTATTTAGTTAGTATTATATAATATTAAAATCAGGAATATAGAAGCCGTCTAATAAAAGGTATAAACTGCAATTAGACGGCTCTTAAAATACGATTAATATTTTTATACTAATACTTGTATAAATTTTAAAAAATAATGATATAATCTAGGTATAAATTTTTTAAGGGCTTTTGCTCTAGAAAGGTAGGTAAACATGGATAGAAAAGTAAGAGTGGTACAATACGGAACAGGCAAAATGTCAGTCTATACAATGCGTTATGTATTTGAAAAAGGAGGGGAAATAGTTGGTGCACTTGACGTAAATCCATCAGTTATAGGAAAGGATATTGGCGAGATAATAGGTGGGGAAAAAAGAGGGGTGCTCGTAGCAGACGTAAAAAATGCAGAGACATTACTTAAAGAATTAAAACCAGATATAGTAATTGTTACAACAATGAGTTTATTAAGTGATATAAAAGATGCATTTATGCTATGTGCAAAGCTTGGAATAAATGCAATATCTACATGTGAAGAAGCTTTCTTCCCATTCAATTCAAATCCAACAGTTACAGATGAAATAGATGACTTAGCAAAGAAAAACGGTTGTACTATTACAGGAAGCGGATATCAAGATATTTATTGGGGAGAATTAATAAGTGCAATAGCAGGGTCAACTCAAAAAATAACTAAAATAAAAGGAAGTTCTTCATACAATGTAGAAGATTATGGAATAGCTTTAGCAGAAGCACATGGCGCAGGATTAACATTAGAAGAATTTGACGAAAAAATAGCATCAGTAGATAGAATAAGTGACGAGGAAAGACAAAAAATAATAAACTCAGGAGAATATTCGCCATCATATATGTGGAATGTAAATGGATGGCTATGTTCAAAATTAGGATTAACGCCAATAAGTCAAAGACAAAAATGTGTACCACAAACATATAAAGAAGATATAGATTCATCAACATTAGGAATGACAGTAAAAGCAGGAATGGCTACAGGAATGAGCGCAGTAGTTACAACAGAAACAAAAGAAGGTATTACATTAGAAACACAATGCATAGGAAAGGTATACTCTAAAGAAGATTTTGATAAAAACGAATGGACAATAGAAGGAGAGCCAAACACAACGATAGTTGTATCAAGACCATCAACAGTAGAGCTTACTTGTGCAACAATAGTAAATAGAATACCAGATGTAATAAATGGAAAACCAGAATATGTACCAACAAATAAATTGGACGAACTAAAATATTTAGTAAAACCAGTGAACGAATATGTAAGAGATTAAAGAATTTTTTTACAAAAGGGGACGGACTTGTTTTGTAAATTTACAAAATAAGCCCGTCCCCTTTTGCTAATAATTCTTAAATATTTTTTATGTCTCTCTTTTTAAACACAATACAGTCTAAAGTCAGCATTATTACTAAGTAAATTACACAAATTACTATTGAAAATGGTAGGCTAAGTCCGTCAAATAGAGGAGTTCCACCGAATAAATAACAATTTAAATCCCAGTTAGGTGTTACAAAGTATATTATTTGCTTTATATCGTAAATTAACGCAAATTGGTTTATTAAACTTGATGCAATATAGCCTAAAAAGGGTACAGATACTGCTAGTGCAGTATTTGTGAATAATGTACTGCAAGTGAAGGCTAAAGCTGTAAGTAAAATATACATTGGCAATTTGCATAATACTGTTAGTACAACATATGCAAATAAGTTTATAGTTTCTACTTTATTTGTATCAAAATTAAATACTATTGCATCGGTTGTCATACCATCAAATCCATTAATTATTCCGCCGGCTAATACTTGAAATACATATATAAATGCTATCGTAAGTGCTAGAATTATAAGGCATACGATAAATTT
>CALXSB010000074.1 GCA_944391005.1 uncultured Rickettsiales bacterium
TTTGCTAACTTATTTTGACTAAAACCTTTATTTATTCTAAAGTATCTTAATGTTTTACCAAATATTTGTTTAGACTCTTCTTTCGTTAATCTATTAAATCTATTAATCAATTCAATATCAGATGGAACTATCATTTTAATTTAATATATAACCTTTGGTTCTGAACCCTTGAACCGGAGGTTAACGATACTGCTATCAGACAGTCAGTGGTTTTTAAACCGGAGTTCTGGACTAAAGACATCATTAACAGGTATTTTACAACATTTGGTGATAAATAAAATAACACAGGACTAGGAAAGTAAACGAAGCAGTATGGCGAATACGGGCGAGTTTACTTGACGAAGTCTTTGTGTTATTTTATTATCATCCATAGGACAGGAAAAATTTAAGCTATTATCTGCATATTTTTACTCATTAATATGTTCAATATTAATTTCGTAAAAACATTTGATTCTAGCTTAAATTTTTTTCTGCCAAATTTGCAAAATACCTGTTAATGATGTCTCTACACCCTCCGGTTCTGCTATTATAGGAATAATAGCTAAACCAATTATTATTTTTACAAATTCTAAAAATTTTATTATTATAATTCATATAAAATATATATAATAATTCCTATAAAAATATTTAGAACCGCCAAGTAAGTGTTTTTCAAGCCACAAATAATTATGGGTTCATATAATAATTATTCAATAGTTAATTTAAATTATTAGTTGTAAAAAGCAAGGGAAATTATTCAAAATTATATTATTAAAAAATAACTTGTTTTAAAAATAAATATTCTTTATTTTAATTCTATGTATTTTAAAGTTTTTTAATGAGATTTTTTAAGATTTTAGTTTTTATATATTTTTTAATGCTGGCTAATGGTTTCGCCAAGCAGGCTAGTGTTGTAAATATTAGACTAAGCACATCTCAAAATAAAGAAAGAATTGTTATAGACAGCGATCAAAAGGTTAATTTTAATGCTTTTACTTTACAAAAACCGTTCAGACTAGTGGTTGATTTGCAAAATACAAGTCTGGATGTCAATGCTCCGAGTTTCAAGGCAAATAAGGTGGTTGATGCATTGAGAATTGGCAAGTTTTCGGAGACGGATACCAGATTGGTATTTGATTTAAATATTGGAGTAAAGATTGAAAAAAGTTTTTATTTAGCACCAAGTCTTGAAAATAAAGACCATAGAATAGTTATAGATCTGGAATTTAAGGAAGATGACCTTGAGAATGAAGATATTATTGGAAGATTAATTGAAGAAAATAATTTATACGAAGTTGAACCGAATATACTAAATGAAATAATAGATGAAATACTGCAGGAACAACCGCAGCAAAAAGTCAATGTTGCACAAAAGAAGGAAAATAAAAAAACTGTATCCTACAATGCAACACAGACAAAGAGAAAACCTAGAATTATCATTGATGCTGGACATGGCGGAAAGGATCCCGGAACTATTGGCTTAAGAGGAACAAAAGAAAAAATTATAACTTTAACCTATGCTAAATCTTTAAAAGAAGCACTTGATAAGACTGGAAAATATAAGGTTTATTTGACGAGAAATCAGGATTTTTTTATTGAGTTGAGAGAAAGAGTTTCAATAGCTAGAAGATATAAGGGTGATTTATTTATATCAATTCATGCAGATTCTGCTTTAAATAAAAAAGCTAGAGGATTGTCTATCTATACTTTGTCTCAAAAGGCATCGGATACGAGAACTGCAAAGTTGGCGCAAAAGGAAAATAAGGCTGATATTATTGGCGGACTTAATCTATACGGCGAATATCAGGACACAATAAACACATTGGTAGATATTTCAAGACGACAGGCAATGAATGATTCTAAAATATTTGCAAGAATTTTGGAAAAACAGCTGCTAAAAAGAAATGTGCAGCCGTTGGGCACTATGATTAAGCATGCTAATTTTGCCGTTTTAACATCTGCGGATATGCCTTCAATACTATTGGAATTAGGATTTTTATCAAATAAAACTGACGAAAGAATGATAAGATCTTTTGGCTATAAGACAAAAATTGTAAATTCAATAGTTAGTGCAGTAAACGAATATTTTAAGTAGCATGACGATTTCAATAATAGCAGCAGTCGGAAATGAAAGGCAAATAGGATTAAACAATAAACTGCCATGGAAACTAAGCGGCGATTTAGAAAATTTTAAACGTTTAACTGTTGGGAATGTTGTTATATTTGGAAGAAAGACTTTTGAATCAATAGGAAAGCCATTGCCTAATAGAACTAATGCTATAATAACGAGACAAAAAGATTACAAGGTTAACGGTGCATTTGTTTTTAATTCTTTAGAAGATGCTGTAGAAAATTTTAAAGATAAAAATATTTTTATAGGCGGCGGACAAAAAATTTATGAGGAAGCTTTGAGTGGAAAATATAAAATAGACAATTTGTATATTACTTTTGTAGACTATAATGGAGATGCGGACAGATTTTTTCCACGAATTGATTTTACTAAGTGGAAGCTCATAGCTTCTGACAACTATAAAAAGGATGCCAATAACAATTATGATTACAAAATTAAAACATTTAAAAAATTAATTAGTCAATCATGATAAATTTCAATTAAAACTTGCTATTATAATATTTTAAAATATTATAATAGATTTAGGATAATAATATATCTAAATATGGATAAAATCCTTACTATTGAACAGACTAGAAAACTTGATGAATTATCAGAAGTTCCTTTTATTCAGCTGATGGAAAATGCTGGCAAATCAATATTTGAAGAAATAAAATCTCAATATAAAAAATGTAAAGTTGTTGTGCTTTGCGGCATTGGAAATAATGGAGGGGATGGGTATGCTGTTGCTAGATACCTGCAGGAAAATGGCTATGACGTTGTGGTTTTTTTAAATGATATACCTAAAACGGACAATACGAAAGAAATGTATGAAAAATGGAACAATATGGGCGGAAAGTCAATGAATTTTAGGTATGTTGATGTTGAAAATTTTGCTGGCGTTGAACTAATAATTGACGCAATGTTTGGGTCTGGACTCAACAGACAAGTTGAAGGCGAGTATAAAAGAATAATTGATTTAGTCAATGGATTACGTATACCTGTAGTTTCAATAGACTTGCCAAGCGGAATTAACGGAGATACTGGTGAAATTTTGGGAACGGCAATAAAGGCTAATGAAACTATTACATTTATGTTGCTAAAAGTAGCACATGTTGTAGCTCCATCAAATGAATATTGTGGAAAAGTCAAGATTGTTGACATAGGGATTTCTCAGGATATTATTGATAAAATGAATGCGAGAATTACTATAAATTCACCGGAATTGTGGAAAAATTCTATACCTAAATTGAGGATTGGAGATAATAAATATACGCGTGGTTTGGTTGTTATAAATTCTGGAGAAATGTATGGTGCAACAATTTTGGCGTCAAAAGGCGCAAAGAAAGTTGGGGCCGGAATTGTATACATAACCTGTGATGACAATAATTATGGCACCATTGCATGCCATACTATATCTGACGTATTGAAAAAAGCCAATACAATAGATGATTTTGAGAATGTAATCAGGGATGAGAAAAATAAAGTTATATTGCTTGGAAGCGGAAATGGAAAAACAAAAATGCTTAAGGATAAAATATTCTCTTCTTTAAAATTTTGTGATAAGATAGTATTTGATGCGGACGCTATAAGTGTTTTTGAAAATGATGATGCGGGAAAAGAAAAATTATTTTCTTCAATAAAATCAATGTGCGTATTTACTCCGCATTTGGGAGAATTTAAAAAGCTGTTTGAATATGATGAAAATGACAAGGTTGGCTCAGTGGTTAAAGCTGCACAAAAAACTAAATCTGTTGTTATGCTTAAGGGCTATGATACAATAATAGCTTCACCTAGTGGAGAAGTAGTTATAAATAATCATTCTAGTCCATATTTAAGCATAGCAGGTTCGGGAGATGTTTTATCCGGCATGATTTCAGGTTTGATTGCAAGGGGTATGGAGGAATTTAAGGCCGTATGCTGTGCTGCATGGATTCATGGTGAGGCAAGTTTAAAACTCAATAAAATATTTTCTATAGAAGAATTGATAGATAATATTAATATTGAATTTTAGTAATTTTAAAGGAGAAAATATGAAAATACTATATTCAATTATTGCCATAATTGTTCTTCTATCTTTACTAATTTTAAGTATTCAAATGAGGTCAAACATGCTTTCAAAAAAAGAAAGAAACGTTTTGCTAAAACTTGCTAGAAATTCTTTAGAGAATTATTTGCAAACTGGCAATTATATTGATACACAAAAATTTATAAAAGAAAATTTAACTGACAGCGAAATCAATAATATCTCAAAACAAACTGGCGGTGTTTTTATAACATTGACTAAAAACGGCGATTTGAGAGGGTGCATTGGAACAATAATTTCTGACGAACCAATATATCTAAATATTGCAGAATATGCTGTAAATGCTGGTGTAAGAGATCCAAGATTCAAGCCTGTTAGATTAGAGGAATTAAAGGATATAAAGTTTGAAATTTCTATTCTAACAGAACCGAAAGATATAAATTCAATTGATGAAATAATTGTTGGACGTGATGGCGTAATATTAACGAATGGCAGCAATCAAGCTGTATTCTTGCCGCAGGTAGCTCTAGAATGGGGCTGGAACAGAGAAGGATTATTAAAAAATTTATCACTAAAAGCCGGTTTAAATCAAGACGCCTACCTTGACAAAAATTCAAAATTTAAAATATTTCAAGCAATAGTTTTTGCAGAGGATAATAATTCAATAAATATAAAACAGTCTGACTTTTCTGGATCTTTTTATTCTAGCAATAGTGAAGAATTAAATAATCAATTGGAAAATTTTATATTCAACAACGATTCAAGCAATCAAAGCACTCGTGCAATAATAGTTCCGCATGCCGGCTATATATATTCTGGAAAAACAGCAGGTATAGTATATAATATTTTAAGAAACAATACAAAATTAAAAACTATAGTTATTTTAGCACCTTCCCATAATTTTAATCTTAACGGCATTGCCTATAGTTCCTATGACTATTTTGAAACGCCATTAGGAAAAGTAAAAGTAAATAAAGAATTAACAGATGTAATAAATGATATAAAATTAGAAAGTCTGTTGTTAGAAAATAGAGTATTTTATGAACACAGTTTAGAAGTTCAAATACCGTTTATTCAAAAAGCCTTTGGAAATGATATTGAAATATTTCCGTTGATAGTTGGAAATGCAAGCCCTGATGATGTTGAAAAAATAATTTCAACATTATGGCAAGATGAAATGATTGGATTTGTATTCAGTTCTGACATGAGTCATTATTTAACAAAAGCTGACGCAAAAAAAGTTGATATGAATACGATAAAATTGATTGAGAATTTAAATTATCAAGATTTAAGCAGCAACATGCTTTGTGGCATAAATCCTGTTCGCGGACTATTAAAATTTGCAAAAGATAATAATTATAGAATAGAAAATATTGTGCATAGCGATTCTGGCGATTATTCTGGTGATGACAATAGAGTTGTTGGCTATGGTGGATTTATATTAGTTAATAATTAATCATAATAAAATGCTTTTAAAATGCTTAATATACTAATAGCGGCTGTTTCAGCCCTAAGTATAGTATTTCCTAAATTAATTGAAATTATATTCTTATATGATTTTATTAGTTCCTTTTCCTGATCGGAAAATCCACCCTCTGGACCAACTAATGCATAGATCTTTTTATCATTAATTTTTATATTATTGTAAACATCTATTGGCGAATTTTTGCCGCTTCTTTCTTCACAAAAAAATATTATAGATTTATTATCATTCAGTCTATTTAGGACACTATGTAATGTATCAATTTTTTCAACTAATGGATAATCAAGTCTTTCAGACTGTTCTATGGCCTCAACAATATTTCCTTCTATTTTGCTTAATTTTAAATTTGATTTATTTGTATATTGTGTTATAACTGGCAAAAAATTAGTAGTTCCAAGTTCTGTTGCCGACTTTAGAATTATATTAATTTTTTGAATTGGAGAAAATATAAGTCCTAAAAAAGGTTGTGAAATATAATTTTTTATTTTTTTTATAATATTTAGAATTATATATTTATTGTTTTCAAAAGATATTTTTGACAAAAATTCGCCATCCTTACCATTTATTAAGATAACCTCATCCCCAAGATTGCATCTCATAACATTTTTAAGATAATGAAAAATTTTATCTGTTATCTTGATTTCTTTATTAATATACAATTCTTCATTCAAAAATATTCGCGGCATAAATTATTGATTATTTATAAGTTTATATTCAGAATTATTATCTAAATTATTGTCTTTTTTTGGACTTTGAAGAATATATTCCTTTTCATTGCCTTTATCTATAAAACTATTAGAAGGTTTAAAATTGTATTTAATATCAGGGATAGTTTCTTCCTCCTCAACAATAGTATTTAATTTACTTTTTCCTCCCGTAAAATTATAACCAATATTATTTTTACCAGTCTCTTTATTATTCTTATGTTGTTCTACACTCTGTATTTTATTATCATCATTTTGCTTTAAAGATTTTTCACCGCTAAAATTAAAAATTTTATCAGCATTTGTTTTATTATCAGAAGTCTTATTATCGTTTATATTCTTTGATTCTTTACTATTGGCTAAACTATAATTATAATTATTTCTAGCTATTTGTTGGATATCTTTTTCAGATATTTTTTTACCAGTAAAAACATAAACTAATTTAACAAGGCTTTCATCTGTAGTATCCGCTTTATATTTGTTATTATCATAATTCTCATCATTTGTCTGTTGTTTTATGTTTAATGTTAAATTAGTGCTGCCATTCAACCTATTTTTTAAAAGTTCCATAAATGGTTTATTATATCTCTTTTTAGCCATTTGCAATGAACGATCAATTTGTGTATTTACTAAATAATTATTAGAAATAGTATTATCTAAAATTATTTTTCCACATTCATAACAATCTGCCATAGCAGTATGCAGAAGTGCAGTTTCTCCATATCCATTTTGATCCCAAATATTAGCTCCATATTGTATTAATAACTGCATCATTTTAGAGTCTCCAGCCAGGCTTGCTCTCATTAATGGAGTCCAACCATCATTATCCCTATCATTAACATTTGCTCCGCTATTTAATAAAATTTCTGCCGTTTCATACGAGTTATTTCTAGCAGCTAAATGCAAAGCGGAAACGCCGGCAATATTTTTTTGATTCACATTTGCTCCAGAAGCTATAAAAATTTCCGCCGCTTTATAATCGTTTGCTATAGCACTATTCATAAGGGAAGTTATTTGAAATTCTTTATTTATATTTGATAGTTCTAAAAGACCAGATTTGTTATTGGCAAAACTATAATTTAAATAAATAAATAAAATAGCTGTAAATAAAATTAATATTTTTCTAAACACGTTCATCCCAAGATTATCTCCTTTTTTAATTTTATAGTATAATTATTAAAAATAAAGCTTTTTTAAAAATATTTTTAACATACAGTTAATTTATTCACTATTTTTTTGATTAATTCTTAAATACAATAAAAAAAATGAGGCTATTGGCTTTTAAATTATTAACATTATGCAGAAATAAGTTATTAAAAAATATTGATTTTATAATTATTTATAATATAAAAATAATACGGTAAATAATTTTTAATCAATGTCAAAAGTTAGTGTAATTGGACCTGGAAGATGGGGAACATTTTTAGCATGGTATTTAGTCAACTATAAAAAATATAATAATGTTCTATTATACGGACTAGAAAATTCAATATCATTTCAAAATTTAAAAAAAAATAGGGAAAATGAATATTTAAAAATTCCAGATAAATTAACTTTAACTTCAGATTTACATAAAACTTTACAATCTGATTATATTATAATTTCAATAGATGCACAAAATCTCAATGATCTTTCTTTAAAATTAAATGATTATGATTTGAATAATAAAACTTTTATTCTAGCAATGAAAGGTATAGATATAAAGACTAGAAAAAGATTATCACAAATTATGTTTGATAATATCAATCAGAATATCAGGGTCGCAGTATTATTAGGCCCCGGACATGTTCAAGATTATACTCGCGGAATTCCTAACTGTGCTGTAATAGACAGCAATGAAGAACAAACAAAAATAGACGTTGTAAATCTATTAAGAAGCCCATTAATGAGACTTTATTATGGAGTTGATCTAATAGGAAATGAAATAGGCGGTGCTTATAAAAATGTTATAGGAATAGGTGCTGGTATGTTGGATGCTTTGGGCTGGTGCAGTTTAAAAGGTGCTTTAATGTCAAGATCTGTAGTTGAAGTTGGAAGATTTATAGAAAAATGTGGCGGAAATTCAAGAAGTGCAAGTGGACTAGCATTTTTAGGAGATTTTGAAGCTACACTATTTTCAAAACATAGTAATAATAGGCTATTTGGTGAACTTTTTATAAAGGGCGAAAAAACAACAAAAAACTGCGAAGGATATTATACTTTAAAAGCAGTTTATGAAATGGGAAGAGAGTTTAAAATAGAGTTGCCGATAACAAATACTTTATATAATATTATTTATAACGGTTCATCTGTTGATGAAGGTTTAAACAGCCTGTTTGGAAGAGATTTAAAAAAAGAATTTTAAATTTAAATTTTAATTTTAATCTTGTTTTTTTAAAATAATGAATTTAATATTATAAGAAGTGAATAATTATAGAGGATATGAGTTATAAAAGAATATTATTGAGTTTAACTGCTATTTTGTTTATTACAAACAAAATAAATGCAGAAGAAGTTGCAGATTCAAAGGTAGAATATATAGATGAGAATAACACATCATATATTGAGGAAATAAAAGATGAACAACTTGATATAGATTATACTCTTGAAAATTCCGAGGAAAATCTTAATGATACAAAAGCAAATAAGATTGCCGAAGAACAAAATGTAGCTGAGCAAGATAATATTACAAAAGAAGAAAATGCACAAGAAGTTAAAAAACTTGGTTTCAGAGAAATACTTGAATTTACTTTTGAGAACAATGATACTTTAAATGCAGAAAGACAAAAAACAAAGGCTACTGAAACTTTGAAATTTAAAACACTTGGCGAAAATGCTTTGCCAAACATTGGTATAGATTTAAACTATGGATATACTGATTTTAAACAAAATTTTGGTGTATCTCCAAATAGGTTTAAATTTGATGATGACGGTAGTTTAGAAAATAACAAAATATATTTAGAACAACCATTATTTAAAAGCGGAAGAACTGTAACACAGTTAAAAGCCGTTGAAGAACAAATTTCTATGCAAAAAAATCAATTAGTTCAAACAGAACAGGAAGTTTTATTTAACACAATACAAGCTACTGTTAATTTATTACAATCAAAAGAGATACTTGAAATAACTATTAAGAATGAAGAATCACTTAAAAATAGTTATGAATACATAAAAGCAAGGAAAGACGTTGGAAGAGCTACAGCTTCAGATCTATCATTGGCCGAAGCAAGATATAGCTCGGCAAAAAGCGATACAATAATGGCTAGCACAGATTATTTAAATGCAAAAGCTACTTTCCTAAAAATTACAAAAATAGATCCAGATACAATTGAAGTTAGTTATGACACCATTTTTAAAAATAGTTTTGACTATAATATTGTATTTGATAAAGTATTAGAGGCAGCTCTTCAAAAGAACCCTCAATATCAAATGGCAAAAAATAATTATGAAATGAATAAAGAAAACTTAACTTATGCTAAAACTAATTTCTTGCCTGAGTTATATTTAAATGCAGAATGGGGAAGACAGAAAACTACGGAAGTTTCTTCGCAAACAGCCGCTAGTGTTAGCCTTAATTTAAGAGTTCCTTTATTCCAATCTGGTGTTGAATATGCACAACATAGAGAAGCAGGACACCTTGTTAATCAAGCAAAATTTACTTTAAATGATGTAAAAGAAACATTAATGCAACAAACTATGACAACCTATGATGACTTTTTATCATCAAAAAGTTTAATTGTTAGTAGCAAAGCCTATAGAGATGCTGCAAAAATAACTCTTGATAGCACTGTAGCAGAAGAAAAAGTTGGAAAGGCTACAATAGTTGATGTTTTAGATAGAAGAAGAGAATATTTTGATACAGAAATATCTTTCTTGAGAAATAAAACAAGTTTAATAACATACTATTATACATTGAGATTATTAATGGGTGAATTAAATTTGGTTGATTTATTTGTTTATTAAAGTTATTTAAGATAGCCTATGGATAGTAATTCTATTTTTGAAAAAAAACAAGACGATGATTTCTTATTGTTTGATGAAGATAATAAAGATAATAACAATCAATCCCTTGAACAACAAACAATAGACGACAATTCCGAGGCTATCAATTCTCAAAATATAGACAACTTAGACTCTTCAATAATTGATAACAATATAGATAATAGTCAAAATAACGAAGAAAAACAAAATGATATTTTCAACGAAGAAATTTCTGATAGTTTTGAAGATGCTAATAATTTTGAATTAGATGAGCTCAATAACAGTATAGATGGACAATCAAATAATCAATATGAAGCATCAAATGTAATAGAAACAACAGAACAAGATAGTTTAGATAATGAACAAGACAATAAAAATACTAATGATACTTCTATAAATAATATTGAGGGAAATGCTGAATCTATTGATAATACAAATACTAAATTACAAACCAATATAGATATAAACGAAGATAAAATAATAGATAAGCCAAAAAAATCAATTGATATTTTTAAAAATATTGGCACTGGCTCTGAAAGCTTAAAAGCTGCACAAAATATTATAAACAACAATACAAGCCAACAAAACGCAACTGATATTAATAATAGTAATAATCAAAATTTAAATGCTGAAAATATATCACAAAATGAACCAATCAACAACAGTTTAGAAGAAATCAATAACAGTTTAGAAGAAAATAAAATTACAGATAATCCTCAGATTAACACAGAAACAGATAATACAATAGAAGAAAATAACGATATTGTAGATAATGATTTAATGAATCAAAACGAAAAAAATGATGATAGTGAAAATGTTAAAGAATTAAACAATAGCGTTCAAGAGACGGATAATTTAAATATAAATACCAACAATGATGATTCAAATAACATTCAAAATAACAATATAGCAGAAGCTCCTGAAAATATTGTTCCGGAAAAAAATGATGTTGATAATGCAGTTCCTCAAGCTGAATTGCAAAACAACACAACAGAATCTGCAGAAACTGTTGAAGATATTGATAGTAAAATAGATGAAGAAATAGATTTATCTGGCAATAAAAAGACAGAAGAAGATGACAGTGCAGAGGAAGAAGATGATGAAGAAGATTCCGAAGAGGACAAAGAAGGAGAATATGGCGAAAAAATGGATGATGATTGTGGATTTGGAGTTGGAGAAAATTCTGGTTTTGAAATGTCTGAAGATCTTTTGCAGGATTTAGAGACTGTTAATGATGATTTTAAAAGTGAGATAGAAGCTGAAAAAGCAAAAGCTATAGAGGAAGCAAAAAAGAATGCTGGCATTGAAGATGAAGAAGAAGATAAAGAGTTAGATCTACAACCTCTAAAAAGTGAAGGAAAATTAGATGATATCAAAAATTTAAGCCTTGATAATATAGAAGAATTTTTAAAAAATAATGGCAAGGCATATTGTGATATGGTTAATGAAAAGAATAGCAATCAAGATGACAATAAAGCTAAGGAAGAAAAAGATATAGAACAAACAAATATGGACAACAAAAAAACTGCCAGTATAGACAATATTGAGAATAAAGACGCAGATAGTAAATTATCATTAAATATAAACAATATAAATTTATTAAATAACTTTACATTAAACGAGGATATTTGGAAAGAATTAAATTTAGATCAAGAATTACAAAATAAGGTATTAACTCGTGTTAAGTTGGAAATAAAAAGTTTTATAAAAAGCGTATTAATACCATTTTTAGAAGGAGCAACTAAGTAATCTATGAGAGAAATATGTTTTGATACTGAAACTACAGGTTTAGATCCAAAAGCTGGTGATAGGATTACTGAAATTGGCTGCGTTGAAATAATTGATAGAAAAATTACTGGGAATACATACAGAGAAATAATTAATCCTGGAAGAAAAAATAGTTTAGAATCAATTGAAATTACTGGGCTAACAGATGAAATACTAAAGGATAAACCATTTTTTTCTGAAATAGTTGATAGCTTACTAGATTTTATGAAAGACAGCCAACTAGTTGCACACAATGCAGGATTTGATATGGCCTTTTTAAACAATGAATTAGCTTTATTAAATATTGAACCAATGAAAAATAATGTTGTTGATTCGTTAGCATTAGCAAAAATAAGATTTCCTGGAAAAAAAAATAATCTAGACATCTTATGCGAAAGATTTAATATTGATAATTCAAGAAGAGACAAACACGGAGCCTTACTTGACGCTGAATTGCTTGCAGAGGTTTATTTATGTTTAACTCAAGAAGAGCAATCTCAATTTTTTTCTGAAAATAAAAAAGTTGAGGAAATAACAAGTATAGATAGTTTAATAGACGCTATTAAGAAAAGAACTAAAATTGATACAAGACATTTTGAAATATCAGCTACAGACGAAGAACTTCATAAAGCATTTTTAGAAAAAAATATAAAAAATTCCATATGGAGCTAATAAGATAAAATTTTCAACATAAATTAAAATCTATTTGCAAAAGAACTCATAACTTTATCATACCAATTTATTACATATGGTTCTTTTATCTCTACAGATAGTTTAAAATCTTGCTCAAATAACTCCTTTTTTAATTTTTCTACATAATACGGATCAGAAAAAGCTATATTAAATTCATCGTTTATCATTAGACTTAAATTATCAAAGTTAGCAGAACCAAGCGTCGCCCATCCATCATATATAGCCGCTTTTATGTGAGTCATACCCTGATATTTATAAACTCTTATTCCATTTTTTAGAAATATATTTGTAGCAACTAAATTACTAGCCGCCATCATACCAACATTATTTTTAGATGGAAGAATAATCCTAACATCAACGCCTCTTCCTCTTGCTTCAATTAACGCATTTATTATTTTATAATCAGCTAAATATGGATTTTCAATATAAATAAACTTTTTTGCATTTTTTATAGCATACATTTGTGATTAATATATTGTTTTCAATTGTGGCTTTGTATATAAAATTCTTATATCAATTTGTCTTTCTTTATCACGATTATAATAATCACTTAATTCTTCAGAAGGTGGGTTTAAATTGTAAATCATTGTTGAAAATTTCCCTAAATCACCAGTAGGACCTGCTGCGGCCCAAGCAACTGTAAAGTTATTATGAATTTTGTGAACAATTGGACCTTTTAATTTTACCATCATATCATGCCAGCTATATCTGTATGGTTGTCCAATATTCATGCCACCAACATATGCAACTTTTTTATCTATTATTATCATTTTTGAATGATCAAACATAAAAAACGTATCAGCCGATGTTCTAAAATTAATTTTTGAATCATATGCCAAATATTGCCCTATACTTTGTGGTTGCTTAAAACTATTATCAAACGGAATACCAGTCTTTTTAAGACTTTCTGCACTGCTTGCCAGTCCTCCAGTTAATATTCTTACATCAACACCATTGTCATTTTTATTTTTTAAAATATTTGATAATCTAACGCCATAATCATCATTGCTAAATATATATAGCCTTATAAATATTTCATCATTAGATCTTTCTACTTCATTTATGAGATCAGTAAAAAATGATGGACCGCCTATTAAATATTTCATTGAACCTTTATAGGTCCTTTTACCGGCTATTTTATCTAAATATTTTTCAAAATTATTAATATCCATCATTTCTCCATTATTATTCAATGGTGGAATTTTTTCTAAATGATTAATTTTTTTCGTCTCCAATGTTTTTTTAACGCCTTGAAATACAAATGTTGATCCTTTTTGAATTGTTGTTATTGGATTTTTTATTGGTTCAATAATATGTGCTTTTATTATTGATGTAAAAATTATTTGCAAATAATAATCAATATTGCTGACACCTTGCTTTGCCTTAAAGAATGTAGTAAAATCAAAATAATATTGAGCATTTGTTTTTGTATTAAATAAAACATATGGAGAGTTTACTTCATCATTTTCTCCAAGCTCAAATATAATTAAATCATTTTTAGTTTGTTTTTTAACTATATTCAGTTTTTTTACTTCAGTTGCAACAATCTGATAAAATTGTTTTTCATTATATATTTTTATAATTTTAATATTATTTTTTACGTCCTCAAGTCTTCTTGTATTTATCATATCATCATTATTATAGAAAATCGCAAAATCTTTATTTGCTATAGAAACTGCTATTCCTGTATTTTTTTCTTTTGGCACTAATTTCAATATAACTTTTTCAAGAACTGGCAATATAATCTTTGACCAATCGTCATACTTAATTATATTTATTTTTTGAAAATCTTTTGAGTTTTCTATTTGATTAAAAATACTTTCTGGATTTTCATCTTCATCTATTGCCTTAAGCTCTATTAATTTATTTGCAAATACTCTCTCATCCAATTTGTCTTTAAGCTTGATATTTGAAATATCCCCAACAAAATATTCATAGTTATCCCTATATATTGATTTTATATATATTTGTGTGTCGTTTTTATAGACGTTAATAAACTCTATATAATTTGTGCTAAAACCCTTTTTATAAATCTTTGTTCCTAAATCTGGTGCAAGCCTTTTTGAACAAGAAATAAAAATAAAACAAGTAATTATTAAAAATTTTTTTAACATAATTATATAGCAATAATATTGTAATTTTATTTTTAATATGTTATTTAATATTGCAATTAATTTATTTATGATATTATATTATATTTAATTATCAACAATTTTTTGAATGTTTAACATTAAATGCAAAAATTAGTTGATTTATTTTAAAAAAAGATTTATAAATATTCTGTAAAATTACAAGGTGATATATATGAAATTAAATAATTTAGTAAAAGAAATAATTGAAGAAAATTCAATTAGCAAACAGACTGATATAGCTGACATCTTATTAAAAAAATATAAAATAAGTGTTACTCAGTCAAATATTTCTAGAATATTGAAACAGATAAAAGCCGTTAAGGTTGTTTCAAATAATAAGGAAATGGTGTATGAAATTCAAGAAAAGTTAAGTGAAACTTTCCATTGGATTAAAAAGTTAGTTAAAAAAATTGATGACAATGGTTATCAAATTGTGATTACTTCATACCCTGGTGCAGCTCATCTAATTGCTAAAGCAATAGAAGAAAAGAATTTAAAAAATATTCTTGGAACAATAGCTGGAGATAATAGCCTACTTATAATTCCTAGAGATATTAATTTAATAGATGAACTAAAACAAGAAATAGAAAAAATTTTAGAATAGTCTATTTCTAAAACAAAATAAAAAAGTTCTTCAATTACTAATTTGAAGAATTTTTTTATTATACTTTTATTAAGTTAATATTAGTAGTTGCACAATACAATCCTATATTAATATATTTGTTATAAGCAATAACAACACACTTATTGCTATTATTTATAAATATATTACTATTCTAAATGATAATTATAATTGACTTTTTAAAAAAATAGTATTATTCTTAACAAAGATATTAAAAAATATTTTTTAATGAGTAATTTTTTATTAAAACTTAAAAAAATTTTATTTGCCGAACGGGAGATAATATGCATTTCTAATGGTGGTATAAAATCTAAAAGAATAGGCTTTGTTTTTTTAATATGGAATATTTTATTAGTTTTTTGGACAGCGTTTACAACCGTAAAATATTTTGATTTAAGAGACAAGATTGTTTTAAGAGAAAATCAAATAACCGAATTAAATATAAAAAAACAAAAATTATTATCAAATATAGCCATACTTGAAAAAAACATTTCCAATATAAAAGATTTTATTATATCTTTAAATAAATACGACAGATTTATCACAATAGACGAAACCGGTTTAAATAATGTTAGTATTAATTCTGATAATTTTGATACAAACTACAATTTAGTTTTAGATAGAGCTAAGGATAACATGAAAAAAATTAACTTAGCTTTAGTTGACAGAATTAACGGTTTAGAAAAAGTTAGAGAACAATTGAATATAAATAATAATATACAACAAGTTGCTTTTCAAAAAGAGGCAAATGATGACGATATAGATATATATGATGATGTTGCCGATTCAATAATACTAAAAAAGACATTGGACAACAATATTTCCTATCTAGAAAATTTAGAAGACTTTATAAATGCAATGCCGTTTTCTGAGCCAATGGAATCTAATTATGTAAGCAGTAAATTTGGAAAGAGATTAGATCCATTTATTAAAAAAGCAAGAACTCATCACGGCGTTGATTTAGTTGGTTCTTATATGGCAAAAATTTACGCTACATCAGATGGTAAAGTAATATTCGCTGGTAAAAAAGGTGGATATGGAAATGTAGTTATATTACAACATAAATATAATATGAAAACCGTATATGCACATTTGAATAGCTTTAATGTAAAACTTGGTGATACAGTAAAAAGAGGCGAAATTATAGGAATTCAAGGAAGCACAGGAAGAAGCACTGGACAACATTTGCATTACGAAATTATTGGAAATAATCAAAGATATAATCCATTAGATTTTGTAGAAATTGGAACTAATTTTTATTAATTATTTTAAATGAGTCATAAAATGACTCATTTATTTTTATTTAAGTTTAGTTTTTTTAATATCAGAAATATTTTGAGAACCCGCTAATTGCATTACCATTTGCAATTCATTATTAAAATATTCAAAAACTGATTTTACTCCTTTATACCCGCCTAAAGCTAATCCATAGATTGCCGGACGTCCTATTGCTACTATATCAGCACCACTTGCTATAGCCTTAAATATATGTTGTCCTCTCCTTATTCCACTATCAAAAATTACCGGAACTTTTTTATTAATAACAGATGATATTTCTTCTAATACATCAAAAGAAGCCGGTCCTCCATCTAATTGTCTGCCACCATGATTTGAAATCCATATAGCATCTGCACCAACAGATATTGCATCTATAGCATCAACAGGAGATTGTATTCCTTTTACAATTATTGGCAAATCAGTATAGTTTCTTACTTTTTTTAAACTATCTCTTGAAATCTTTTGCAAGGCATTCTTAAAAATTTGTTCTATTGTTTGACCTTTTCCACTGCCAAGCTGCTTTAAATTTCCCATCTCTAATGGAAAAGTAAAATTATTACGAATATCAGCCTCTCTATTACCGCCAACGGTTGCATCCGCTGTTATTATTATTGCTTTAGCTCCATTCTTTTCCGCCGTTTCAACAATATATTTATTAAAATTATCATCCTTACTCATATATAATTGAAACCATTGTGGGGCACCATTGCCGGCACTAGCCACTTCTTCTATTGTGCTTGTTGAATATGTGCTCAAAGACATTATTGTTCCAACCTCAGCTATACCTTTTGCCGTTCCTTTTTCCGCTGTTTCATGTGCTAATCCATGTGCAGCTGCTGGTGCCATAATTATTGGAAATTTTATATTAATATCAAATATAGAAGTAGAAGTATCTGGTTCTTCTATTCCCTGTAAAACTCTAGGAATTATGTATTTCTTATTGAATGAGGTTATATTTTCTTTTAATGTTAATTCATCACCCGCTCCTCCAGCTATATATTCAAAAGCTCCATGCGGTATTACTCTAGATGCTGCATTTTCTAAATCGTATACATTTATTATTTTTATATATTCATCTCTACTTGAAGCTTTATATTCAGATTTCATATATTTCAAGATTATTGATATACAACTATTAATATATAATAAAAAAATAAAATACAATAAATTTTATTTATTGATGCTATTTTCAGCAAATTCTTGTATCAATGATATTATTAAATTTTTTATATTTGCTTTCTTAATATTTAAATAATAAGAAACTAATAGGTTGATATCTTCATTATTAAAATCTTTATTAATTCCATTAGTATCAATTAACAAATCATTATAAAAATATGAAATATCAATTTTAAATATCTTTGATATAATAGCTAACTTTGCAGCGGAAATTCTATTTAAACCTTTTTCGTATTTATCTAATTGCTGCTGGGTTATGCCTAATATATTTGCTAATTTAGTTCTTGTTAATTTTTTACTTTTACGAAATATTAAGATTCTTTCACCAATTATTTTGTTGACAATTTGTTCTTCTTCCATTTTTAAAAAAAATTTTTGATATATAAAAATATACAATAAAAAATTATATAATACAACCTTTAATTGACAATTTTTAAGTTAATAACTTATAATAGAACAACCTAATTAATATTATTTGCAATAAATTATATATATCAAAAATCATTTATATGTGTTTTATAAAAATATAAAAATTGTGTTATGTTGATAATTTATTTGACAAATTATATTATTTGTTTAGTATTTATTAAAAATATTTACCATTTTAATCGTGAAAGAAAACATCATTGAAAAAGTATCCGGTTTTTTATATCCATTTATATTAATTTGCTTTTTAGCCATTATTACTATATTCGTTATAAGATTTATATTTTATTTAGTCATAACAGTATTATCAAGATTTTATTTAATAAATAAAAATAAGTTGAAAGAACAAAGAATGCAGCCAAGAAGTAATGTTGTAATATATAAAAAAAATGATGAGGAACTTTTAAGAAATAAAGAGATAGAGAATATGCAAAAAGATCTTCTAAAACTTAACAATGTTGATAAAATTAATCAAGATTTTGAAGATAAAATTGGAAGTGTTAGCGGTTCAGGAAGAATTGTTGGTATTGTAAAGCCCGTTGGATTTTGGACATCTTTAATTTTAGGAGATCAATTATCAAAAATATTTGGAAAAGCCAAGTTATTAAATAAAAGATCTGGTAAAGGTTTCTGGATTAGTATGTTAGAAACTCAATCGCGAATGATTGAAAAAGGTGTTGAAAGATAAATAAATTACCTTTCAATACCTAACATTTGTTTTGCTATTTTAACAGCCTGTTTTCTAGCTTTTTCTTTTTCAGCATGTGATGTTTTTAATTCTGTAGATAATTTTATATTAGCAACTATGTCTTGAGCAAAGTCTCTATCTATCTCCTTCAACTCATTTATTGCTTTTGATAATTTCTTATCTTTTATAAATAGTGCAATCTCATCATCAATTACTCTTTCAAATGTATTGCTTGCGACAGAAGTTCTTGCTGAGTAATCTCTTTTTATCTCTTCAAATTTCTCTACTTCATTAGCTAAAATATTTGAATTGTTCTTATCTAATGAAATAACACTCTGTTTATTGCTGATAATTTTATTGCTATTTTGTATTTTTTTATAAATAGCAACCTTATAATTTTTATACTTATTTATTTTTCCATTTATCTTTCTTAATTGCTCATCAAATGATTTATCATCAGTTATAGAATTTATTATTTTATTTATTTTTTTGGTTTCTAGCATTAAATATTTTTCATCAGAATTTAGAATTTTCTTTACATTATCTAAATTATGTTTATTTGATTCTAAAAGAGTTTTTATAGTCTTATAGGTTGCTAGCTTCTTTTCAAATTTTGACAGTTTTTCTATATCATTCTTTTTAATTTTAGATAAATCAAAAATCTTTTTAAGTCTAGCCGCAAAATCTAGATTTGTGAGAGCATTAATAGCACAGTTATTTGTTTTTTGTAAAGGCACTGGAATGCTATTAATGGTGTAATCACTGTTAAACTTCCATTTAGAGTGTTCAGGTAAAGAATCCATTAAATAGGCAGTCTTATTTTTTGACATATACAATGCTGCAAAGTGCCTTTTCTTTTTATCATATAATATAACTTTTTGACCATATTTTAAATTAGATAAATCAATATTTGATTCTTCATCTGATTCAACTATGACATATTTTTCCAATAATTCAGGATTTGCAATATAGAAATCACTTATATCAGATTCCTCGTTATCACTAGTTTTTTTAATTTTTTCAAAGTATTTTATTCTCTTATTATATCCAGGAAGGATATTGTTCAGTTTATACAAATATTGTATGCCTTCATAATTAAAGTCATACGATAATTCTATAAGTCTTTCCATATCATTAACAGCTGCCATAAAATACCTCTATAATTATTACATTATTTATTATAGAATACATTTTTTTTAAAATCAATATATAAAAATAAAGAAATATGCAAAAATTTTAACTATTTTATACTTTTAATTTAAAATTAAATATAATTATTTAGTTATACTATGAAATGATATATGCAAGGACATTTTTATCTAGCTTTATAAAAAATAATGGCTAAATTATTTTATAAAACTAAATTGACTTTATTATTAATAAATTTATAATCATTACAGGCCAAATGGCATTTATTATAATATGTTAAAAGAAATTAAAATAGGAAATATTAAAACAAAAAATAATTTATTTTTATGCCCATTATGTGGTATAACAGATGCTCCCTTTAGAGATACAATACAAAAATTTGGAGGTGTTGGAATGATGTATACCGAAATGATACCATCTCGCTCCATTCATCATAAAGATTATTTAAAAAAGGTAAAAAATAACTTTGAGATCAATGCTGTGCAAATTTCCGGAAATGATACATATTATACGGCCGAAGCCGCTAAAGTTAATGAAGATTTAGGTGCTGATTTAATAGATATAAATTTTGGATGTCCAGTTAAAAAAGTCGTAAAAGGTTTTGCTGGATCTGCTATTATGAAAGATGAAAAACTAGCTAGAGATATAATACATTCCGTTGTAAACGCGGTTAAAGTTCCAATAACTGTAAAGATGCGTATGGGATGGGATTTTGATAATTTAAACGCACCAACAATTGCAAAAATCGCAGAAGATGAAGGCGTAAAATTAATAACCGTTCATGGCAGAACCAGAAATCAAATGTATGAAGGAAAAGCTGATTGGAAATTTGTATCTAAAGTTAAAAATGCTGTTAAAATTCCCGTAATTGTAAATGGAGATATTAAAACAACAAATGATGTAATAAAAGCAATAAAAGACAGTGGTGCTGATGGAGTTATGATAGGAAGAGGCGTTTATGGAAAACCTTGGCTTTTTAAACAAATATCAGAAGAATTACAGGGAAATATATTTACAGAACCCACAAAATACGAAAAGGGAAAAATTTTATTGGAACACTTTAACAGGATAATTGATCATTACGGAGAAAAAATTGGTATACCAATTGCTAGAAAACATATAGCATGGTATAGTTCTGGATTAAACGGCTCAAGTGAATTTAGGAATGAAATAAATAAACTAAGAGGTTTAAATGAAATAAATGACAAAATAAAATCATTTTTTGAGATTTAATTCAACTAATAATTTACTATATGATTGCAATGACATATCGCTATACACAAAGAATCAGCTTCATCCTCAGTTTTTAAATTTACAGTTGGGAATATATACTTAACCATTGCAACCATCTGTTGTTTTTCAGCTTTTCCTGCACCAGTTACAGTTTTTTTAATCAAATTAGGAGAATATTCAAAAACCGGCAGATTATTCATTGATGCAGCCAATATAGCAACACCCCTAGCATGTCCCAATTTTAAAGATGAAAGTGGATTATTATTGACAAAAGTTTCTTCAATTGCAAATTGATCTGGTTTATAAGTTTTAATTAAATTATCTACATTATTAAAAATATTATGTAAACGTTCACTAATCGGCAATTTAACATCAGTTTTAATTGTTCCACTTGCTATATATTTTACTTCGTTATTTATTTTTCTTATAACACCCCATCCAGTCTTTATCAATCCGGGATCAATTCCAATTATAATCATTTAATCTTCCATATAAATCATTCTAAATTCTTCTTCATTATTCAAATAGTCATCATCATTACTTTGACCATTTGAATCCTCGGTAAATTCAACATCATAATTTCTTTCATCAAATTCTTGTATTAACTGTTCACTCTCTTCATTCTTTTTCTGTATATTTGTTATTATAACAGGTCTATTAAATTGGGCATCTTCTTGAGATTGTATATATTCGTCTATATCCTCATCACTCATTTCCTCTTCAAACTTAACTATTTTATCATCCGGCTTAAACGCCTCTAAAACTATATCTTTTGGATTAGAATCTGGCGTTGGATAATAACCTGTTTTTGTATCAATTCTAACTAAGCTAACTGTAGAAGGAACCCTAAAAGGAATAGAAGGTGTATTCTTTAAAGCGTTTTTCATAAAATTCACAAATATTGGCCCAGCTACCGACGAACCCATCTCATTTAAGCCCATATATTTAGGTATATCAAAACCAACATAAACACCGGCTACTAAATCAGGAGAAAAACCTATAAACCAAGCATCCTTTCCATCATTTGTTGTTCCAGTTTTTGCACCTATTGGTTTTCCAATAGCCTTAGCTCTCCATCCAGTTCCTCTTTGAACAACGCCCTCAAGCATATTAGTCATCTGATATGCTGTAGCGGAGTCAGTTATTTCTTTTCTGCTGTCAATAAGCACAGGTATAGGTATTTCATTGAATTCAAGGTCTTTATCAACAATACAATTTAAACATTCACTTTTATCTCCAACAAAAATAGTTTTTCCTTCTTTATCTTGAATTTTCTCAATAAATATAGGTTGTATTTCTTTTCCGCCATTAACTATCATTGCATATGCTCTAACCATTCTCAAAAGATTTGTCTCGGTTGATCCCAATACCAATGAATATATTTTCTGCGGTTTATCATTTATACCAAATCTTTTTACAGCTTCAGCAACCTTGCCAATTCCAACTTCAGATGCAAGTCTAATAGTTGTAACATTTCTTGATTTTTCAAGTCCAACTCTTAAAGTTGTAGGTCCGTAATATATACCAGGACCAGCAGTATTTCTAGGTTTATAAGGCGGTCTTCCGTATCCTTGAAATAATTCTATTTCTTCATCAATTATAATGCTTGCGGGCGTATAGCCATTTTCTAATGCCGCTAAATAGGCAAATGGTTTCATTGTAGAACCTGGCTGTCTTTCAGCCTGAGTTGCACGGTTAAAATCCATCTGAGAATCAATATAACCACCCATCATAGCCAATACTTCGCCAGTATGTGGATTCATAGCCAATAAAGCACCATTAACTGATGGAATTTGTTTTAAAAAATATTCATTTTCAACTTTATCATTTTTTTGAA
>CALXSB010000075.1 GCA_944391005.1 uncultured Rickettsiales bacterium
AAGAAAACAAGGGCTAGATGTTTGAAAATGAAAGTTTACTTTCATTTGAGAACTTATGCCTGTAGTTTGCCGAAGGAAAAGAATTTTATGGAAGCAAAAGACTTGAAAACAAGCCCTAAATGTCGGAAAACTATGCTTGCACAAGTTTGACGACTTATGGGCGATGTTTGCCGAAGGAAAAATAAAAACCACCAGTAAAACTGGTGGGTTATTTTTACGATTAATAATTTTTTACTTAGAATAAAACTCAACAATCATGTTAAATTCTGGTTCAAATGGATAAGGAATGTCTCCTAATGTAGGCTTATTTAAAAATTTAACCGACATTTCATTTGAATTTAATTCTAAATAATTAGGAATATCTCTTTCCATGTTTTGCAAAGACTCGTTTATTAATGGAATTTTTTTAGCAGCAGGTGCTATTGAAATAACATCGCCAACTTTCACTAAATATGAAGGTATATTTATAGCCTTTCCATTAACAAGAACGTGTTTATGGCTAACTAATTGTCTAGCTGAATAAACAGTTGGTGCGAAATTAGCTCTATAAACAACGGATGCTAGTCTGCTTTCTAATAAACCAGCAAAAATTTCTTCAGTATTACCTTTTAATCTTTTAGCTTTTTCAAAAAGTGTTCTAAATTGACTTTCTTTTATGTCATAATATTTTCTAACTTTTTGTTTTGCTTTCAAGTGAATACTATAACTTGTATCTCTTTTAGGTGCTGTTCCATGTTGACCAGGTCTATAATTTCTTTTTAAGAATGGATCATTAGCTCTGCCCCAAAGATTAACACCTAAAGCTCTACTTACTTTTTTCTTTGCATTTATTCTTTTTGTCATTTTTCTATAATAAATTATTTTTAACTCTATAAATCAGCCGCATAGAGGTTATCTATATTTTGAACTTTTAAAAAATAAAGTCAAGAATATTTTTAGCTAAACAACACTTTTTATATTTTACAGCAAATAAACTATTAAAGTTGGTTGAATTATACAAAGCATATTTGTCTTTTATTAAAAGATTGTATCATTTTATTTTGTAAAATGGACAATATGAAAAAACTAAAACGATAATATAAAGTAATTTTAGTCAGTTTAATATTTTAATAATACAACCAATCCACATAAAAGAGTTTTAAATCTATCGTTCTAAGTCAATGGTTTTGCAGTAATTGATTTCCCTTGTGAGGACGCTGCTATCCACCACGTCTTTGTCAATGGTCCTCATAGCCGCTTGTGTAGATGATTTTTTCCATTTTTATCCAACACTGCAATGGATACATACCTAGCCATACTGTCAAGGGGATACTTCATTACACGTATAAAGTGAAATCAGAGGAAACAATTTTTATACTACTTTAGATTGTAAAAATTATAAGGTTGCTAGTTGATTTTAAAATATTACACGTTAAAGTAGTTATATATTAATATAATAAAACTATAAATTGATTAAATATTTTGTATTATTTTTTATATTAAATATACAGTTTTTATATGCTAATTCTGATAATATAGTCGGAATAGTCAAAGAAATATATTTTACACCATCTAATGATTGTGAAAAATTACTTATAAATAATATTAATAATGCTAAGGATAATATAAATATAATCATATATTCAATAACTGATAAAGATATAGTAAAAGCTTTAAAAGATGCGTATGACAGAAAAATAGAAATAAAAATTATAGCCGACAGATTGCAATCAAGAAATAAAAGTTCAAAAGTCAAAGAATTAATTGATTATGGAATACCTATTACAATCTCAAAAAGATATAGAATAGAACATAATAAATTTAGCATAATAGATGATAAATTAGTTATAACAGGTTCTTATAATTATACAACTAATGCTAAGAAATATAATAGTGAGAATTGTTTATTAATTGAAGATAATAATTTCAAATATAAAACACGATTTATTGAGCTATGGAACTATTACACATATAATGATTGATTTTAAAAAAAATACTATTTAAAGTTGTTGTATTATAATAAAACTATAAATTGATTAAATATATTATTTTTTATATAAAAAGATTTTTTGAGAATAAGAAACATAATTTAAATGTTTATATAAAAAATCTTGTTAGTGATTTAAATTGTGTTTTTGAAGTAAAGAATAGTAAAAAGCTTCAAAAAGATTTATATAATTTTTTTAGTCTTATATATAAGGATAAAAATTTAATAGAACATCCAACTCAAATTATAAATTGGCAAAATGATATTTATAAAAAAATTGAAAATATGGTTGATAGTAATTTAATTTTATCTGGAAAAATTTATAAGGAGAAATTTGAAAGAGAACGTTGTCTAAGATTTTTAGAGAGTAGAATTGTTTGTTATTTTAACAGAATACATTCAATAAATATTGGTATGAAATATTTTGAATGGAGTTCAGACAGTGATACAGAATGTGAAATATGTAAAAGAAATAATAATAAAATTTTTACTAATAAAGATGGGGATAATGGTATTTTCCCAGGTGAACATTTATGTAGAGATAAAAATGGCAATATATATACTTATTCCACTTCTTTTGCTAAACCAATTATTAAATTTGATGACGAAGACTAAAATGTTTTTTTCTTGAGAAATATAAAAATATATTGCATAGTGTTGCATATATAAATAAAAAAGAAATTAATATGGCAGCAGGTGTAGCCTTAAGATTATCAGAAGAACTTGTTAATAAAGCAAAACAAGAAGCAAAAGTTTACAATCGTTCCATTACAAAACAAATAGAATATTGGGCTAAGATTGGTAAAATTGCCTTGGATAATCCAGATTTGCCAGTAGAATTTATAATTGGCATTTTGAAGGAACAAGAGGAAGTAGAGAATAAAGAATTTACTGAATTTAAATTTGATGAGGACTTCAATGAAAATAAATAAAACCAATATTTTTGAAAAGGTTTACAAAAAACTACATCAAAATCAAAGAGTTGAAGTTCAAGTAGCTATAAAACTAATTATGGATAATCCAATAATTGAAGAAAGAAAGATTGGCAATTTAAATGGAGTAAGAGTTTATAAATTTAAAATGATTAATCAACTAACATTAAATACATATAATTATTACGAAGACAAACAGGAAATTATTTTGCTTTTATTAGGTTCGCATGAAAACTTTTATAATGAACTTAAAAAAATAAAGTGATAATAATCAATCAATAATTTACACCCGCTTATTAAATTAAGCGGGTTTTTTGTATCTCTAAAACCCCCCAGTCTAACTGGGGGTTTTAGAGATACAATAAATAAATTATAAATTAATAATTTAAAAAAAATTAATAATTGTAATCTTATATATA
>CALXSB010000076.1 GCA_944391005.1 uncultured Rickettsiales bacterium
TATTTTAGTATCAAAAATAAAAAATCAGGATTTTCTCTTATAGAACTTTCTATTGTTCTTATAATAATAGGTTTACTTGTGGCAGGTATTACAGGTGGACAATCTCTTATAGAGAGTGCTAAAATAAGGGCTGCAATTAATAAACTAAATGGTTTGAAACAGGGAACACTTGCTTTTTATGCTATAAAGGGAAGATTGCCGGGTGATGTTAAAAATATTGGTGCTACTGGTTTTTATTCTGATTATCAAACTTATAATTATCCCCCTGGAACTTTTGCTAGTCCATATAATAAAGATACATGTTCTTTCGTGACCGCCCCATTTGTAGAACTCTATTTGGAAGGTTTTAATGATTATTATATACCTTCAAGTTGCAGTGGACTTACTCCAACATCTGCTAATTTTCCACCTATAAAATATATTGGAGTAGATGGTTATTATTGGTTTATGACTTTTTATAGAGACAAGTGGAATCATTTTCATACGCCAAAAACAGCTAAAGTCCTTGATAATATAAAAGAAGGAAGTATAAACTTGTATTTTTATGATTATAGCTATATTGCTAGTGCTGATAAACCAAGAGCAAAAACAGTGGTAAATATTGATAAAAAAATAGATGATGGCGTTTATAATTCTGGAAGTTTTAGGGGAAGTTGCAGTGGAGGTAATATTGATTATGATAAAGTAATAAATGATAATGAAAAAGGTAGTTCAATAACTTGTAGAAGCTTTTTATACAACTTAGGTCTTTAATTATATTAAATAAATTATCTTGAAATTTTAAGTTGCTGCATTATATATATAGCTAGATAAATAAAATTCTTGCAAATGTTTGGAAAAAAAGAAAATCAAAAGGCAAACGAAAAGTTTGAGGATGTAAAATCTGAGAGAAATGATAATAATACTAGAGTTGAAAATGAAGAACTAGAGGAAGTGAATGAAAAAGATAAAGTAGAGCAAAAAGTCAATGGACTTAAGGACATTAAAAGTTCAAATGATAAGGAAGACAAGGATGATGCTGATAAAAAAATAAAGACTTTAGAGGAAGAAAACAAAAAGTTAAAAGAATCTTTGATGTCATCACTTGCAGAACTTGATAATACTAGAAGAAGAGCTATAGAAGAAAATCAAAAAACTGCTAAATATGCTATTGGCAAGTTTGCTGAAGATTTGATACCGGTTATGGAAGATTTTTATTTGGCCTTTAATAGTATTGAGGGACTTGACCTATGTGATGACAAGGTTGCAAAAACTTTTTTTGACGGCATTAAATTAACTCAAAATGAACTTAAAAAAGTTTTTGAAAAAAACGGACTTGTTAGATTATATCCTATGAATGAAGACTTCAACCCTGACTTGCATAATGCTATAACTCAGATTGAATCAGATCAGGAGGATGGAAAAATTGTTCAAGTTATGCAGGCTGGATATATGATTAAGGATAGGTTATTAAGACCTGCATTGGTTGGTGTTTCTAAATTTAATGGAAATAAAGCTAAAGATGAATAGAAAAATTGCCGACGAAATTTGTGAAATTCTTGATAAAAAGTTTGATTTAAAAAATAATCAATGGACTTTTATAAATCCTTATACTGTTGTGGTTTCAACAATTTTGTCGGCACAGGCAACAGATAAAAGTGTTGAAAAAGCCACAGAAAAATTATATAAAGTAGCTAAAACTCCTGAAGAAATGGTAAAACTTGGCGAAGAAAATCTTAAGGAATATATTAAGTCTATAGGCTTATATAATAACAAGGCTAAAAATATAATTTTGATGAGCAAGCAGCTTATTGAAAAATTTAATTCTGTTGTTCCGAATACAAGGGAAGAACTAATGTCATTGGCCGGTGTTGGCAGAAAAACTGCAAATATTGTTTTAAATAGCGTTTTTAATGTTCCATCAATTGCTGTTGATACCCATGTTTTTCGTGTTGCAAACAGAATTGGTTTAACCGATTCAAAAAACGTTCTTGATTCAGAAAAACAACTTTTAGCTATTGTGCCTGAAAAATACTATAAAGATGTCAATTATAGTTTAGTGCTTTTAGGCAGATATTGCTGCATAGCTAAAAAACCTAATTGCGAAATCTGTCCAATTAGCAAATTCTGCAATTATTACAGAGATAATAAAAAATAAATGATATTTGCTTAAATTATATTTAAGCAAATATTTTTTTTAAAAGACCGAAAATTAATGAATTGCTTTCAATTTGAATTGTAGTGTCGTTATATTTATTTTGAATAAATTTTAAAATACCCATTCCAACGGAATATATTGGATTTTTTAATTCTACAGCTAAATTTCTATCTTGTATGTTAAAACCTTCATTATAGCCAATTCTTGTTTCTAAGTCTGTGATTGAGTTTATATACATATCAATACCAGGAATTAATGCTGTTCCACCAGTTAAAACAATATATTGTGGAATATTTTGAAAGTTATTCTCTTTAAGCTTTTTCATTGTAAGTTTAACTATTTCTTCAATTCTCGCTTTTGCTATGTCATTAATTAGAATTATTTTGTTTTTTGATGCTTCAAATTCTTCATCTGTGTCAATATCAATTTTTATTAAATCATCTTCGTCTTTTTTTGATAAAGAAAAGTTTGTATTTATAACTTTAATCTTTTCTGCAATACTCTGAGTTGTTTTTAAAATTGATGAAATATCTTTGGTGATTGTATCACCGGCAATTGGAATATTTGTTTCAAAAATATACCTATTGTTATAAACAAGGCTAACATTTGTTGAATTGCATCCAATATCCATAATCAATACGCCAAGTTCTTTCTCGTTTTCCTCTAATACTGACAATGAAGTTGCATATCCGTTGGAAACGTAATTGTTTATATCCAACATCATGCTTTTTATGCAGTCTCTTATTTTATTAAGCTGTAATTTTTCCGCTGATAGCAGATGAAATGTTATGTTTAGATTATTGGCCTCTATGTTAAATGGACTTTCCACTATATTGCCATCTATTGTGTATTGTAATGGCATTAGATGTATAACTTCTTTTCCGTCTTTCTTTAATATGTCCTTTATATCCTTTAATAGATTTGTTATATCTTTATTTTTAACTTCTCTGCCATTTAAATCTATATTTGTATTTATTGTTGAAGAATAGATTTCTGAAGAATTTATATTAATAGTTATACTTTGAATATTATATCCAGCCATTTTCTCCGCAATAGAAATAGCACTTAAAATACTTTTTTCCGCCTCTTTTTTATTTGTTATTCTTCCAGAACTAATACCCTTTGATTGTTGGTGTCCTATACCTTTTACAAAAATCTTGCCCATTGCATTTATATAGCCAACTAGACATACAATTTTATTACTTCCAATATCTAAGCTAGCCACTATACGTTGTTGTTTTAAAGTCATTTATTTCTCCCATAATAAATTTCTTATATTAATGTATATTTAAATATAAAAACTAATAAATTTAAGTCAAGACAAAAAATAACTATTTTGTCTATTTTATTCAACTAAAAAATGATTAAAGGTTTTATCTAAAAAATCCTCTTATATCATTAAATGTTGCAAACACCATTATTGCAATCAATACCATAAATCCAGTTTGCAATAATTTATCTTGAACTTTTTCTGGAATTGGTCTTCTTGCAATTATTTCAATTATAAAAAATAATAAATGTCCGCCATCTAATACTGGTATTGGCAATAGATTCATCAAACCTAAATTTGCTGAAATTAATGCCATAAAATATATAACCATCATTAGTCCGCCATTAAAGCTTTGAGCTGAATATTGTGCAATTTTTAACGGACCGCCTAAACTATCAGTATTTCTGTTGCCTGTAATCATCTGGCCCAATACGATTAAAGTATCTTTGCACATTTTATAAACACTGATGTTTGCTTCAATGAAAGCTCTAAAAAGTCCAACTTTTATTGGATCTTGCTGCATTGCTGCAATTCCAATACCCGGTGTTTCAATTTCATTTCCGAACATATCTTGCCCTTTCACATTTTTTGGTTGAACAATCTTTGTAATCTCCCTTCCATCTCTCAATATTGTTATTTCTAACGGGTTTAAATTGTTTATAGCAATTTTATTGGCAACTTCATTAAATGTCTCTACTTTTTCATTATTTATTGAAACGATTAAATCGTTCTCCATTAATCCAGATTCATAGGCTGGAGTATTTTCTAATACTACATCAATAATTGGTCTAATTTTTGTAATGCCATTAATCCTTATAAAAAATGTTAAAAGTAATACGGCAAATATTAAATTAAAGAAAGGTCCGAAAAATACTATAATAAATTTTTTATATACGTTTTGAAAGTAAAAACTAACTTTTTTATCTTCTTCCGACATCTTTTCCAATACTTCTTTGTCAGCTTTTCCAGAAGCAACATCATCATCACCATACATTTTCAAATACCCGCCAAATGGTAATGCTGAAATTTTCCATCTTACGCCATGTTTGTCTGTCCATCCCCATAATTCTTTACCCATACCTATTGAGAATGAGTCAACTTTAACTCCGCATATTTTGCATCCTAAATAATGTCCATACTCATGAATAAATACTAATATTGATAATATAACAATAAAAGCAAAAAAGTTTTGAAAAATAGTAAAAATTAAATCCATTACTTTAAATTATTATTCTTTAACCATAAAAATTATATTAAACATTTTATATTAGTCAAGATTAATTATTAAATCATTTTTTAAAAAAATATATAGTTTTTTATTGCATTGACTTTTTATTTAAAGATATTAATATTATAATATTACTAACAACAAAAAATGTTTTGTTATTAAAAGATAAATATGGCCTAATAATAGGACTTTCTAGTGATATATCAATAGGCTGGGGTATTACAAAAATATGTGCTGAAGAAGGTGCTAAACTATTAGCAACCTACAATAGGGACGCAAAGAAAAAAAGAGCCGAACCTTTAGCTAAACAAGTAGGTGCAGAACTATTTAAATGTAATGCTCAAAGTGATAAAGAAATTGAGGAATTATTTAAAATAATTGGTGAGAAGGGTATTAAATTGGACTTTATAGTTCATTCAGTTGCCTTTGCAAATAAGGACAATCTGCATAATCCATTTAATTGCACAACAAGAGAAGGATTTGCCGAAGCTATGGATATTAGTGCTTATTCTTTAATCAAGTTTGTGCATGAGGCCTTGCCTCACTTAAACAATAATGCGTCAATATTATCATTAAGCTATTATGGTGCAGAAAAAGTTGTTCAGAATTATAAAGTAATGGGGGTATGTAAAGCTGCATTAGAAGCAATAATTAGAGAATTGGCAGCAGATCTAGGACCTAAAGGAATTAGAGTTAATGGAATTTCTGCCGGTGCCATTAGAACTTTAGCTTCTTCAGGCATAAGTGATTTTAGATGTTTATTCAATAGTTCAATAGAAAGATCCCCGCTTAGAAGACCATGCACAATTGAAGAGGTTGGCAAAAGTGCTGCTTATCTATTAAGCGATTATGCAAGTGCTGTTACGGGCGAGATTCATCACGTTGACTGTGGATTTAATATAACAGCTTAAATTTTAATTAAAATTATTTTATTTTTTAACAGTGTTTAATATAACATTTTTTGGAGTATTTAATACTCCAATAAATTTATCCAGCTGTTCTAAATTGTTTGATATTCGTTTTTGGCGGAGTTCCAAACATTCTTTTGTATTCGCGGTTAAATTGACTAACGCTTTCATAGCCAACATTATAGGCTACATCTGATGCTTTTAGGTTTTCTGACAGCATTAATCTTTGCGCTTCTTGAAGACGCAGCTGTTTTTGATATTGCAGTGGACTTAGGGTTGTTATTCTATTAAAATGCCTATAAAATGAAGATTCTGCCATATTAAATTTTTTAGACAATTCATCAATTTTTAACGGCTGTCGGTAATTGTTCTTTAACCAATTTATTGCATTTGCTATTTGATTGGCCGGCGTTCCCTTAGTATTAACGCTTTTTAGAATATGTCCAAATGGCGATGTCAATAGAATATAGTGAATTTCTTTTATAATCATTGGCGCCATAATTTTTTGCCTTTCAGGATTTCTTTCAAGTTCCAGCAGTCTGGAAAAAGCATCTAGAAGATCGTATTCCGCATTCATTACCTCAACGCTTTTAGCTATTGTTTCATTTTTGTTTGTATCTTGCATCTGCGAGACAAGTTCTGCTATTATAGAATTATTTAACTCCAATATAAGTGTCAAAAACGGTTTCTCCTGCGTTGCTTCAATAATTTGTCCAGCTGTCGGCATATCAATAGACGTTGCTATGCAATCGCCAGCCTTGTAATCATACTGTTCAGATCCTATAATTGCTTGTTTTTTCCCCTGCAGAACAATAAAAACCATTGGTCTATAAAAACAATATTGCAAATCTGTTGGCGCATTGCGTCTTGAATATTTAAAACCGCTAATGTTTGAAGAATATAACCCAGAATTTGATACTAAATTCATTAGATTATTTTTTAACTCATTAATTTTATTTTTCATTTTAAAATATCTAATGTGCCTATTTATAAACTATATAATTTTTTTAAATGTCAATGATAGAATTAGGCAATATTTTGACAATATTATGTATTTTATATTAGTGCTAATAAAATAAATTATAATAAAAGAAGAGGTAATAATATGAGAAAAAATTTTGAAAATAAAACTATTGTAGTTCCATTGCCGGTATTAATTATTGGAACTTACGATGAAAATGGAATACCAAACGCAATGAATGCGGCTTGGGGAACACAATGCGATTATCATAAAGTTGTTTTATATCTATCCACCCACAAAACAACAAAAAACTTGCAATTAAAAAAGGCTTTTACTTTAAGCTTCGCCAATAGAAAAAACCTAGAAATTGCTGATTATTTTGGCATTGAGAGTGGAGAAGATGTGAATAAAATTGAAAAAGCAGGTGTTCATATTACAAAAAGTAAATTCGTTGATGCACCGATTATTGAGGAGTTTCCTCTAACTTTAGAATGCAGACTTGTTGAAATGGCAATTGACAGCGGAGATTTTAGAGTTGTTGGAGAGGTTGTCAATATGAGTGCTGACGAATCTATTTTAGACAAGGATGGAAATGTTGATTTTGGAAAACTTGAACCGATCTCATTTGATTCTTCCTTAAACTGTTATCGTGTTTTAGGAGAGAAAGTCGGACAGGCTTTTCATGATGGTTTGAAGATTAAAAATAAGCAATAGGAGTGAATAATATGAAAGGAGTAATTATGGCAAGTATTTTAGGAGTTTCTTTGATGACAGGTGGCAATAGCTATGCAGAAAATGCAAGAAAGAATCCTTTTGGTTTAGTTTATAATGGCGCTATAACTGAAAATGTTAAAGGTAAAGTCAATATAGTTCCCGTTTCCTATAAATTAAATGGGTTAGATATTGCCGCTAATATTTATTTGCCTGCAAACTATGATAAAACAAAAAAATATCCGGCAATAGTTGTAGCACATCCTAATGGTGGTGTTAAAGAACAGGTTGCAGGGCTTTATGCACAGCGTCTTGCAGAAAATGGCTATATAACATTAGTTGCTGACGCATCCTATCAGGGAGCTAGTGGCGGTGAACCTCGCCATATGGACAAACCGTTCTATCGTAAACAGGACATACACGGCATGGTAGACTATATATCACAATATCCTGGTGTAAATTCTGATAAAATAGGCGTTCTAGGTATTTGCGGTGGTGGCGGTTATACAATTAAAGCTGCACAATCAGATAAAAGATTAAAAGCTGTTGCAACTTTAAGTATGTTTAACACTGGAAGGGTTAGAAGAAACGGCTATCAAGACAGTCAACTGGATACAATTCAAGAACGTTTAAAACAAGCAAGTTAAGCAAGAGAGGAAGCAGCTAAAACAGGAAAAGAAAGATTAGTTGGTTCTATGGCTGGCATCAGTGACGAACAGGCTGAAAAATTGCCATTTGATCTATATAGAGAGGGCTTTCAATATTATTTAAGAAGCCACGCACATCCAAATTCAACCTTTGAATACACAGAAAGCAGTTTAATGGATTTAATGACTTGGGATGCAACAGATCAAATTGAACTAATTAATCAACCATTATTAATGATTGCTGGAGAAAAAGCTGATTCTCTTTATATGACAGAAGATGCTTACAAAAAAGCTATAGGAACAAAAGATAAAGAGTTGTTTATAATTCCAAAAGCTACCCATATTCAAACCTATTATGTTCCAGAATATGTTGATTCAGCGTCAGGAAAATTGGTTGAGTTTTTTAATAAAAATTTAAAATAGATTGCTGCAAAACTTAATATTATAGTAGGCGACGAAATAATCATTCGTCGCTATATATTTTACTTGATGAAAAGTATATTAAAAAATAATACAATATAAACATAATGAAATAATATTGCTTTTTAAATATTATATTTTATACTAAATTTAGTATTAATTAAAATAAAAAATTATGAATATTATTGATGATATAAAACCAATTAGTTTTTTAAAACAAAAGACAAGTGAAGTTGTTAATCGTGTAAAAACAACTAAACAACCAACTTTTATTACTATAAATGGCAATGTTGAACTTGTGATTCAGGATGCAGAGTCCTATCAAAAAATGATAGATTCAATGTATTCATTAAGCGAGAAGGATATTTCTAAAATAAAGGTGGGCTTGAAAGAGGTGGAGGAAGAAAATTTTATTCCAGCGGAAGAATGCTTCAAAAGAATTAAAGATAAATTAAGGAATAAATAATGAAATATAGAGTTTTTACAACAACCAGCTTTTTAAGAGATTTAGAAAAAATTTCTATATTTTATAAAGACAAAAATAATATTGAATATGCTTTTAAATTAGTTGATAAAGTAAATAATATTACAGATTCTTTGCAAGAATTCCCAGAAAGATTCTCTAAAATACCAGAATTATCACAAAACAGCAATCTAAACATAAGACAATGCATATGTAATAATTATAGAATAATCTATCAAATAAAAGATGATAATGTTTATGTCCTTACTATACTTGGTGAAAATCTATTAAATATTGACAAACTTGATTTATAAAATTTGTTTGTAAATAAAAACTGGTTGGATTACCATTTTATAAGCTTTAGATATTAAAAAAATAAATATGTTTAATATAAAATATTCAATAGTAAGTTTATGTATTTTATTCGTAATAACATTTCTTATCCATAAACCATTTGATATACATAAATATAAAAATAAATTAATACAATTTATACATTATAGTTTAGAGGTTTTGTTTACAATACAACTTGTTATTTTAGTCTTGCAATTATTATCAATAATCTAGTTTTTATTATACTATAAAAATCTTTGCGTGTGATTTAATGCCATAATGAAATAAATATAATATTTCATATTTTGAACCATTTTTACAACTTTTTTGAACTTTTTTTGCTATACCTTTTTAAAAATAAAAGTCAATATTAATTTAAAGAAAACAAAAAAATAATATATGAAAAAAATTTTATTTACTATGCTAATTGCTTTAACGGTCAACGGCAGTTATGCTGCCGAACCGCTTATGATTGAAAAACAAGGCAGTTTTTCAGTTGGTGGCAAAATAATAAAACGTGATGGAAAATATGATAATTCAAAATTCGTAGGCTGGGCTGAACAAAATGAAGTTGGACAAAGCTATAGGGCGGACCATGCATTTGTGAATTATCAAATACCAGCTGACGCCAATAAATACCCTCTAGTGTTTATTCACGGCTATGGCGGATCTGGTGTTTGTTGGGAAATGACGCCAGATGGAAGAGATGGCTTTTCAACATTAATGTTAAGAAAACATTATAGCACCTATGTTATGGATTTACCAGGCCGCGGACGTGCAGGAAGGACTTCTAATGATGTAAATGTTAAGCCTGTTGCGGATGAGATGTTTTGGTTTGACATATGGCGTATAGGTATTTGGCCTAATTATAATAAAGGTGTTCAATTTTCAAAAAATAAAGAATATTTAAATCAGTTTTTCCGTGAAATGACACCGGATTTAAGCGACCACAAACAGGATATTCCATCTATAAATGCATTACTCAACAAAATTGGCAAAAGTATTTTAATAACCCACTCTGCAGGTGGATATCCAGGTTGGGCTGTTGCTATGGAAAATAAAAATGTAAAAGCTGTCGCTTCTTTTGAACCGGGCGGTTTTGTTTTTCCAGAGAATGAAGTTCCTGAACCAATGCCAAGCTTAACGGGCACGCTTAGCGGCATACCTGTAAAAATGAAGGATTTTATGAAATTGACAAAAATTCCAATAGTTTTATATTTTGGCGATTATATTCCAGAAAAACCTTCTAAAAATTTAGGCGATGAGAATTGGCGAGTTCGTTTGCAGATGGCAAGAAAGTTTGTTGAAACAATTAACAAACATGGCGGAAATGCAACACTAATAGAACTGCCTAAAATTGGTGTTTATGGTAATACGCACTTTTTGATGCAGGATTTAAATAATGATGTTATTGCCGACTTGCTAAATGATTGGCTGGTTGAAAATAACTTATAAAAATTTTATAATCTGTAGTGTTATATTTAAAAAATAGCACTACAGAAAAAATAAATTTCCACGATATTTTGTTATATTAAATTGAAAAAGTAAATATTTTAACATTATAAAAATATTAGCATACATATAGATTAAGTATATTTTAGTTTTATATATTTGAATAAACTTTTTATATATATTCTTTCTGATATAGGATTAAAAAAACAATATATAACAATTTATATAAATATTAAAAAACTAGAAAGTGCTTCCAAAACTAAATGTAAAGTTTTGAGCCTCATCATAATCTTCTTTCTTTAATACCTTTGAGAAATCAAAACTAATTGGTCCCATTGGTGATCTCCACTGTATCGAAAAACCATACGCAGATCTTAAAGAACCACTATCAACAAGTCTATTTTTGCTTAAAGTATCGCTTTCATCAACACCTGTTAAAGTTCCAGCATTTATGAATAAACTGCCATAAATACCGTATTCTTTAGGCAATCCTAAAGGAAATCTCAATTCAGCATCGGCAACATAATATCTTGTTCCACCGACAGCACTACCATCATCTGGCGATCCTGTATATAAGTTTCTAGATCTAGGACCTATACCGCCATATTTAAATCCCTTGAAGCTATTGCCGCCTAAATAGAAAGCATCAACAGGATCAACCGGTTCTCCAACGCCATCAATAATACCAGCCCTTCCACCAATTCTTAACGTAATAACTGATGGCCAAACTGGAATATATAGATTTGCTGAAGCAGTATTTTTTAAATATTTTTTATCACCGCCAACACCAGCGTATTCAAGCGTCCAGCTTAAAGAGAAACCTCTTGTAGGATCAAAACGACTGTCCTTTCTATCGTAATACAATGTTTGTCCAACCGCAGAAGTTAAACTTTCACCAGTATTTAAAATTCCTAAATAATCAAAACCAACATCTGTAATCTTTTGTCTATATAGAGAGTAATAAAGTTTTTGTTGAGTATATTCTGTAATTGAATATATACCATTTACACTACCACCATAAACTGATTGTTTATAATCAACACTATATTCATCTTCATCTTTTCTGTAAAATAAACTAAATCCGGCATATAAATCTCTACCTAAAAAATAAGGTTTTCCATATGATATGCTAATATCTTTTGAATACCTAGCATACATTACATTTAAGTTAAGATTTTGTCCTTTTCCTAAAAGATTGGACTCTCTTATGCCGACATTTATGTTAGCACCATCAACTGTTGAATAACCAATACCAAATTGAAATTCACCAGTCTTCTTTTCTTGAACCTCTATTATAATATCCATTTGATTCGGTTCTTTTCCTTTTACTCTTTGAACATCAACCTTATCAAAATATCCTAAATTTCTGATTCTTTGTATTGATCTATCAAACTTTGATAGACTAAAAGGATCACCCTCCTCTAGTCTCATTTCTCTTCTTATGATGTCATCATATGTTCTTGTATTGCCAATAATTTTAATTTCTCCAACATATATTCTAGGACTTTCATCTATTACAAAATCAACATTGACAGTTTTCTTTTCATTATCCTTTGATATTAATGGACGAATATTGACAAATACAAATCCCTCTTTTGCTAATTCATTTGTCATATTATCTATACTTGTATTCATCAAATCAGCATTAAATACTTTTCCTTTTTTGATTTTTATGGCTTTTTCCAATTTTTTATTATCAATCTTTGTAATATTATTTGTTATAGTTATATCGCCAAAATCATATTTATCGCCCTCTTCTATTAAAAATGTTATATCAAACCACCTGCTATTTCTATCTATTTCACCAACGGCAGATAAAACTTCAAAATTAGGATAGCCCCTTGAAAAATAAAATCTTCTTAATAGCTCTTTATCAAATTCAATTCTAGCCGGATCATATACTTCACTACTGCTAAATCTCAATAATTTTGATTCTTTACTTCTTAATTCACCCTTTAAGTCTGTTTCATCAAATGCATGGGCACCAATAATATAAATCTTTCTAATTTTTGCCGGTTTGCCTTCATTTATTTCAAAAACAACTTTAACTCTATTGTTATCCTCTTCTATAATTTTAGGTTCAACTGTAGCTAAAAAACGTCCGGTTCTTCTATATAAATCAAGTATTCTTTTAACATCAGAATTTATCCTATTTTTACTAAAAACAGATCTTTTGGTTGACGTAATTTCTGATAATAAAATACTGTCATCAATTTTTTTATTTCCATCAAATCCAACTTCTGTAATTAAAGGATTTTCTTCAACTCTAATAATTAATTTTCCAGTATTTTCATCAAAATCTATATATACTTGCTTAAACAAGCCAGTTTCGTATAACGTTTTAATTGATTCATTTACATTTTCTGCATTATATTGAGACCCTTCATTTAATAATAAATAGCTTGATATTATAGATGAGTCAATTCTTTCATTTCCATTTATTTCTATGCTATTAACAGTATTGTAATTGTTTTTTCTAGTATTTTCTACTTTTATATCTTCTTGCGGAGTTATTTTATTTTCATTATTATCATTAGTATTAGTAGTGGATAAATTGTCATTTTCTAATTTAGAAGCTGCCTCTGCAACTTTTAAATTTAAAGTGGCATTTAAAACAAAAAATAACAAAAATAAAAAAAATAACCTATAATTTTTCAAGGCCCAAACAATTGTTAATATTGGTGATCTCTACGGGACTCGAACCCGTGTTTCCACCGTGAGAGGGTGGCATCCTAACCGCTAGATGAAGAGACCGTCTTCTATATAATAAAACTAAGAATATTTAATTGCAATAAAATTTTGTTGAATATTTTATTTTATATTTTAATATTTGAAAATAGTTAAGTAAAATAATATTTAAAATGACTAAAAGTTTTAGTATACCATGCGATTTTAATGGACAAAAACAATTTGTTATATTTAATATTGGATCCCCAAATCCAGATTATCATCCAATACATTTTCAATCAACTTGGTTATCAAGTGTAAAAGGCGGCACTGTTCCACAAGATATTATGGATTCAATACAAAAACTACACGAATTAGCAATTAAGCATAAAGTTTCATTTGAAGAATTATGCTATTATGCTATAAATGTTGCAAATGGCAGTGTTGAGAATAATAATAAAGAATACGCAAAAATAATAGAAGAAATGTAATGCCAGCAAAAAAAGCGACAAAACAAAAAAGAAAAGAAAAAAAACGTGCTAAAAAAAATTTAGATTTAGTATTATTTTATCTAAAAGTGCTAAAGATATCAAAGATATTTTTTGTTATTATATTATTTATTGCAATAATATATTTTACAATATCAATATATAAAAACAACGTAGCACAAAAATTAATAGACAATATAGAACTAAAATATTCAAGTCTTGTTTATGACAATATTTGCACAAATATTGAAATATATGGTGTAGATAAATCAAATATAGATAGTATTCAGGACAAAATATATAATTTTTGCAATTTAGAAAACAAAAATGACATGTCTACCTTGTTAAATGAAATAAAAACAGATCCATGGATTAAAAATGTAAGAATCAAAAGAGAAATTCCTGATACTCTACGCATAACTATTGAAGAATATTTACCATTTGCGATGTGGAAAAATGGAAATGATGTGCATCTTATTGATGAAAATGGAAAAATAATAATGATTGATGAAAGAGAAAAAAGAGGATACTTTAATTTAATTGTAGTAGCGGGTAATGGATCAAAAGAAAATATATATAGTCTTTTTAATCTATTATCTTCAAATCCATCTCTATTTTCAAGAATTAAATCTGCCTTAAGAATTGGCGAAAGAAGATGGAATTTAGAGCTTGACAATGGCATAATAATCAAAATGCCAGAAAAGGATGAGCTTGACGCATGGGATAAATTAAATAAGATATTGTCAATTCGTGGCTCAGAGATAGGTTTAAAAACTATTGATCTAAGAAATAAAGATAAAATTTTTTTAGAAGAAGAATAATTTTTCTTGCAAATTCAAGTTTTAAGTTTATTAATTATCAATGAATTATTGACTTTTTAAAAAAGATGACAAATTTATTAGTAGTGGAATCACCGGCAAAGGCAAAAACTATAAATAAGTATTTGGGCAAAAATTATAAAGTTCTTGCCAGTATGGGACATATCAGACAATTGCCTAGAAAAGATGGATCGGTTGATGTAAATGATGATTTTAAAATAAAATATGAGATTTCTCCAAAATCTGCAAAAGCAGTTAAGGAATTGGTTGATGCTGCAAAAAATAGCGACAAATTGCTTCTAGCACCCGATCCCGATAGAGAGGGAGAGGCAATTGCTTGGCACGTTTTAGAAGTTCTAAAGCAGAAGAAAGCAATAAAGGCTGATACGCCTGTTGAAAGGGTCGTATTTAATGCAATTACAAAAAATGAAGTTGAGAATGCCATTAAAAATCCGCGACAAATAGATATGGACTTAGTGAACGCACAGCAAGCAAGGGTTGCACTTGATTACCTTGTGGGTTTTACTTTATCTCCTGTTTTGTGGAGAAAATTGCCGGGCAGCAAATCAGCAGGTAGAGTTCAATCTGTAGCTCTCAGATTAATATGCGAAAGGGAAGAAGAAATTGAAAAATTCAAAAAAGAAGAATATTGGACTATAGATGCAGATTTATTAACTGATAAAAAAGAAAAAATATCTGCCAGTTTAACTCATATAGATGGAAAAAAACTTGATAAGTTTGCCATTAAAAGTGAAAAAGAGGCAAAAGAAATTCAATCTATATTGGAAACTAAAAAATATAAAGTTTTAAGTATAGAAAAGAAGCAGACAAAGAAAAATCCTTATGCACCGTTTACTACTTCAACTTTACAACAGGAGGCCAATAAAAAATTAGGTTTTTCAGCAAAGCAAACAATGTCAATAGCTCAAAAACTTTATGAAGGTAAAGACGTCGGAAACGGAACCCATGGTTTAATTACCTATATGAGAACAGACGGCGTATATACAGCACCAGAGGCGATAAACTCTGCTAGAAATTTTATAAAAAATAAGTATGGCGAAAAATATTTGCCTGCAAAGGCTATAATTTATCAAAATAAAGTTAAAAACGCACAAGAAGCCCACGAGGCAATAAGGCCAACGGATCCAACGGCAACGCCGGAAAGTCTTAAACAATACCTGACAAACGAGGAATATAAATTATATGACTTAATATGGAAAAGGCTAATAGCAAGCCAGATGGAATCGGTTATATTTGATCAGGTTGCCATAAATATTGAGACAGAAAGCAAATACGGACTATTAAGGGCAACGGGCAGCGTTATAAAATTTGATGGTTTTTATATACTATACAATATAAATAAAGAAGAAGATGAAGAAAAAGAATCTACTGACGATGAAAGAATTTTGCCAAGTGTAAATGAAGGTGAATATTTAAATCTCAAAAAAATAAATTCATTGCAGCACTTTACAGAACCGCCTGCAAGATATTCAGAAGCAAGCTTGGTTAAAAAAATGGAAGAATTGGGCATCGGAAGACCATCAACCTATGCTACAATTTTGAGCGTGATTCAAGAAAGAGAATATGTAAGGCTTGAAAAGAAAAAATTTATTCCAGAAGAAAGAGGAAGAATTGTAACAGCATTTTTGAAAAAATATTTTAACAAATACGTTCAATATGACTATACGGCTAAACTTGAGGACGATCTAGATGAAATTTCCAATGGAAAAGAAAATTGGAAAAAGTTTTTGCAAGAATTTTGGCAACCTTTTGACGCTGAAATTAATCAGGCAATGACAATTCCTCCTAGCGATGTTATAAATAGTATAATGCAGGATTTAAAGGAACATATTTTTGGATTTGACAAGGATGGAAAACTAAACGACACTTGTCCAGAATGCAAAACTGGAAAGCTTATGCTAAAAATGGGTAAATTTGGTGCATTTATAGGATGCAGCAACTACCCTAGATGCAACTATATAAAAAATATAGAAAGCCTTGCAATATCTGATGACAATTCAACAGAATTAACAGCAGAAAAATTTGAGAATAAATTATTGGGCACGGATGAAGGACAAAACATATATTTAAAAAAAGGTCCCTATGGTTTTTATATACAAAAAGGCGAAGATTCAACAGATAAGACAAAAAAACCTAAGAGAGTCAGCATACCTAAAACCAATAAAGATCCACAAAATATGACATTTGATCAGGCAAAATCTCTATTGTCTTTACCACGCTTTATAGGAAATCATCCAACAGATGGCGGAGAAATAAAGGCAAACATCGGACCTTTTGGACCATATTTGATGTATAACAAAAAGTTCTATTCTGTAAAAAACGATGATATTTTAACTATAGAATTGCCGCGGGCTATTGTTATCATTGAAGAAGGCGAGAAAAATAAAAAACTTAGAGAGGAAAAGAATAAAAAGCAGGAAGAAGAAAAGAAAGAAGAGAAGAAAAAAACTGCTGCAACAAAGAAAAAAACGACAACTAAAGCTAAAAAATAAAAATATGGCTAATAGAATAAAACTGCTTTGTTTGGCATTTATATTATTATTATTTAATTTTAAAGCTTTCGCCAATACTGGCGATTGGAATAATAATCCCGTTCAAAATATTCGTGTAAGAATGATTGAACAGGATTATGGCAAATACTGTCCTATAAATTATCATGAAGACTATGTATTTTTTGCAGAAGATTATGGCAAAAAGCCGACAAAATTTTATTCAAATATTTTTGAACTTCTTAATAGAGAATACGACCTAAGCAACAGTAAAAGTCTAATGTTTTTATCAAATTTTTATAGCGGCAAAAAACCTGTTAAACTTGCAGACAAAAATAAATCAAAAAAAGAAATTTTATATGAAATCAATGAAGAAGCCTGTAAATTTTTTGAAAGTAATCTATATTCATCCCACGGAAAAAAAGGTCTAGAATATCTAAAAAAAAGAAAAATTACTGATAGTAATATACAAAATTACAGAATTGGATGGGCTATAGATAATGACTATGCACTTCTAAATCATCTAAAATATTTGGGCTACTCCGAAGAAGATATAGTTGATGCAGGCTTGGCCGTTGATTTGAAAAGGCATACTATGGACACTATTAGAAATAGAATAACCTTTCCGATTATGGATAAAAATGGCAGGATAATAGGCTATAGTGCCAGGCAGTTGATTGATATGAGACCGAAATATATTAATATGAGAAAAACAAAAATTCATGATGTAGAAAAAATATTTTTCAATCAATATCAATCGCAGGACGAAATTAAAAAAACAAAAAGCGTAATTGTATTTGAAGGAAATTTTGACTCTTTAATGTCCTATTTTCACGGAATTAAAAACACGGTTTCACTAATGGGCATTACCATAAGCGACTATCAGATAAAAAAATTGTTTAAGCAAGCCGATACAGTATACCTGTGTTTAGATAGCGATATTGCAGGCGTAAATGCAACTAGAGAATTATCGGAACAAATGCTGCCATACATAACAAGAGGAAAAAATTTAAAAATAGTTCATCTTCCACCGCATTTAGACGTAGATGAAATAATATTAAAGCATGGAAAAAATAAGCTGTTGGATATAATAGATGATGCTCAAAATATTCCTGAATATTTTTGGAACTACGAATATAAAGAAGCATTAAACAAATATCACCACGACTTAACAGCAAAAGAAAAGATAAAGCTAAAAATTAAAATGTTTTACATAGGTCAAAAAATCAGCAATCCAGAATTAAGATTGGAATTTATGGAATACTATAATAAAAAAATAAAAAGTCTTGATTAATCTTAAAAAATGAGTATAATTAAGAATCAGTATTAATTAATAACAATAATATATGCTTAATGATTCTTTATTCTTATATGAAAATTCTGTAATTTTTTATAATGATTCTTTGTTTTTTGAAGCATCACAGCCGGAAATTACTACAAATATAAATAAACAATTATCAGAAAATAAAATACAAGATTCAAATAGTTCAGAAAAAGAATATGATTATAGAATGTATAAAAAAGATAAAGAATTAATACTGGAAAAAACAGAAAAAATAAAAACTAATGAAAAAATATTTAACTCATATGATAAAAAAATAAAAATCAGAAAATGGACTCAAGAAGAAACTCAAAAATTAATTAAATTGTCAGAAGAAGGAAAAACAAAAAGAGAAATTTCCGAAATTCTTAATAGAAGTTTTGATTCCATAAGAAGTAAACTTCTTGCTCTTGAAAAGAAAAATAAAGAATATAAAACAAATACTTTATAAACTATAAGCAATTAACAATGGTATAAAAATATGGATAATAAAAATTTTAAATATTTTGAAGAAACAAAACAAACAATGGAGGCATTGGATTATTTAGCAAACTTTGTAAAACAATATAATGCTTCAAATGTTAAAAATAAACGCCATACGCATTGGACATCTGAAGAAAAAGAATATTTAAAAAAATCTTTAAATGGTGATTCGGCTAATATAAAAGATCTTAAAAAAGTAGCATTAGAGTTAAAAAGAACACTAGCAGCCGTAAAAAAGAAATACTACGAATTAGTAAAAAAAGATAAAAATAAACAAATAAATAATACAACAAAAAATGATCAGAAACAAAATAATAAAATTGTATATTTCCCAGCATCTTCATCTTGTGATGAAACATTTGTAAATGTTTTGCAAAATAAGGGCAAAACTTATATTTCAATATCATCAGAATCAGAATCAAGTGCAATATCAGGTTTGATGTCGTCAAATATTTCGCCAATAAACTTTTCTATTGCATCGCAACCGCTTAAAAATAAAACAGATGTTCTAAAAACATTAAAAAAAGATAAAAATAATATATCTATTTCTTCATCCTCATCTCAAAAAGAAATGTCTATGTAGTATTATTAGATATAAATAAAATAAATATTTAAAATATTTTTTAAAAAAAACTTTAATATTAAAATTGAGTGTTTTATTGTTATAGAGTTAATAACAAAATAGGACTGTATGACAAATATTGTTAACTCAATTGAAACACTTGACGCCCTGCTTAAAAAAGTAAAAGAGGCTCAAAAAATATACGCGACATACACTCAAGAACAGGTTGATGAAATTTTTAAAAGAACAGCACTATTAGCTAATACTGAAAGAATTAGACTCGCAAAAATGGCTGTTGAGGAAACTGGCATGGGTGTTGTTGAAGACAAGGTTATAAAAAATCACTTTGCTGCGGAATATATATATAATAAATACAAAAACGCAAAAACTTGTGGTATAATTGAAGAGGATATAACCCACGGCATGATGAAAATTGCTGATCCTGTTGGAATTATAGCTTGTGTTGTGCCAACTACAAACCCAACATCTACTGCAATTTTTAAGTGCTTGATTGCTTTAAAGACAAGAAATGCCATGGTATTTTCGCCACATCCTAGAGCTAAAAAATCAACTATTGAAGCATTAAAAGTTGTGGTTGAAGCTGCTAGACAGGCTGGCGCTCCTGACAATCTTTTAGGATGGATTGATGAACCAAGCATTGAATTATCTGGCGCTTTAATGAATCACCCTGATGTAGATTTAATTTTGGCTACAGGTGGTCCTGGAATGGTTAAGGCTGCCTACAGCTGCGGCAAGCCGGCTGTTGGTGTTGGCGCAGGAAATGCACCTGCTTTAATTGATGAAACAGCTGATGTTGAAACTACAGTATCATCAATTATCATGAGTAAAACTTTTGATAATGGCATGATCTGCGCATCAGAACAAACGGTTGTAGTTGTTGATTCAATGTATGACGCCATTAAAAAAGAATTTGAAAAAAGAGGTGGTTATTTCCTAAAAGGAGCAGAAAAAACAAAGCTTATAAATCTTGCTTTCCCTAATAATGTATTAAATTCTGCAATTGTTGGACAACCTGCAACAAAAATTGCTGAAATGGCTGGAGTAAAAGTTCCTGAACATACTAAAGTTTTAATTGGCGAAGCTACAGAAATAAGTATGAATGAACCTTGGGCACGAGAAAAATTATCTCCGCTACTTGGCATGTATAAAGCGAAAGATTTTGAAGATGGTTTAAAGAAAGCCCACGACTTAGTTAATTTAGGCGGTGCTGGACATACTTCAATTCTCTATACAAACCAACAGTTTACAGATAGAATCAAGAAGTTCGCTGATGTTATGAATACAGGAAGAATTTTAGTTAATACTCCTTCTTCATTCGGCGGCATTGGCGATGTTTATAACTTCAGATTAGAGCCTTCATTGACATTGGGCTGCGGTTCATGGGGTAAAAATTCTGTTAGTGAAAACGTTGGTGTAAAACAGCTTATTAATATTAAAACAGTTGCTATGAGAGAAGAAAACATGTTGTGGTTTAAAGTGCCTCCAAAGATCTATTTCAAAAAAGGCTGCACTAAATTTGCTTTAGAAGAATTAAAGGGACACAAGAGAGCATTTATTATTACAGACAAGGTATTGTTTGATTTAGGCACAACTAAAAAAGTAACAGATGTTCTAGAAAGCATTGGTATAGATTACACTATATTCTCAGATGTTCATCCGGATCCAGATTTATCAACAATCAATAAAGCAATAGTTGATGTTAGAAACTTCAAGCCTGATTTAATCATTGCATTAGGCGGCGGTTCTCCAATGGATGCTGCAAAAATTTTATGGCTAATGTATGAACAGCCGGAAATCGCCTTTGAGGACGTAGCAATGAGATTTATGGACATCAGAAAAAGAATCTTCATGCTAAAGGATTTAGGACAGGTTGCAAAATTGATCTGTATTCCTACAACATCTGGTACAGGTTCAGAAATGTCTTCATTCTCTGTTATTACTGATGACGCTACAGGCATCAAATACCCATTGGCAGACTACGCCTTCACTCCTAGCATGGCAATTGTTGACCCTGATTTTGTTATGACAATGCCTAAAGGCTTGGCAGCCGCTTCTGGTTTTGACGCTGTCGTTCACTGTCTAGAAGCCTACGCATCCACAATGGCTAGTCCATTCACTGACGGCATTGCACTAGAGGCTTTAAAAATATTGTTCAAACATTTAGCAAAATCCGTAAACGAAGGCACAGAATATGACAGAGAACAAATTCACTACGCAGCAAGCTTAGCTGGCATGGCATTTGCAAACGCATTTTTAGGTATTTGTCACTCAATGGCCCATAAAATTGGTGGACATTTGCATATACCTCACGGCATTGCCAACGCTTATTTAATCTGTCAAGTTGTAAGATACAACAGTTCAGAAAAGCCTACAAAACAAGCACCTTTCCCACAATACAAATACCCATTTGCTAAACAAAGATATGCCCACATAGCAGATTATCTTGGTTTAGGCGGTAAAAACGATGATGAGAAAGTTGACAATTTAATCAAGGCTCTTCAAGAATTAAAGGCTTCAATCAAAATCGCACCATCCATGAAAGAAGGTGGCGTCAAGAAAGAAGATCTTGAAAAAGCTTTAAAGAACGGCCTTGCAGAAGAAGCATTTGATGATCAAAGCACAGGTGCCAACCCACGATACCCTCTAATTTCAGAATTAGAACAACTGTATTGGAAGGCATACGAAGGCGAAACCGACTTTGATATTTAATATTAATCATATATAAATACAGTAATATTGGGTTGTAAAACAGCCCAATATTTTTATAGTCGTATTTATATATTGTCAACTGTTATAGCAAAATCAATTTATCAATAAAATATATCTAATATAACAAATTTACCTTGATTCTCTTCAAAAATTGAGATATAATTATTCCATATGCTAATAAATTTTTTAAAGAATATGGAAAATAATAATTTTGATGCTAATGTAATTATTAATGAAATCAGAGGTAAAATTTTATTTGAAGGAAGAATTGACGAAATACTTAACGATTGTATTAGAGAAATACAAAATCCCGATAACAGTTATGATACAAAATTATATATAATGAAAAATATATTGCTTTTTCAAGATTTTTACTCTACGGACAGAAAAAGAATTTTGGGTAATACATTAATTAATGAAATTAATACTACTCAAAATAATGACTACAAATTTGAAATTCTTTTTTATATAGGTAATAGTTATTTTAAATGCGAAGATCAATTATATAATTATTCTATTGAGTTAATCAATAATGAAAATTATAATAATAGGAAAAACAAGGCCAGTCTAGTATTAACCTTACTTAGCATACCATCTGTAATTCAAAATCACAAAGAACAACTCTATAATTTATTAGAACAATTTCATGATGAAATTGTTAATACAAACTATTTAAGAAGTAGTGTTAAACACATTTATGAATACAAAACAAATCTTTTTAAAAATCATATAGATTTTATTGAAAACCTATATATTGAATGTATAATAGAAGAATTAAAAAAAGAGAGCAAAATATTGATAGAGAATGAAGAAATAAAAGAACTGAGAAATAGAATAGAAAAAGAAGTAAAAGAAGAAAGAAAAGAAAGAATAAAAGAAACAGATAGGAGAGAAAAGCAATTAAGACAATTAGAGAAAGAACTGGAAAGAGAGAAAATAGAAGAAGAAATAAGAAGAGAAAGAAGAGCAACATTTTATGATGAAAACAAACCATTAACATTATTTATGCAAGAAATTGTTTTTCCTGTATATTTGTCATTTGAAAATTTTGAAGCACTTCCTTTAAAGCAACTTACATCTAAAGTTGATAATGCCTATGTAGCCTTAAGAGGGAATGAAAATAATATAAAGCTTCAAAATAACTTAACTAATGCAAGAAATGAATTTTTAAATGCTTTAAAAACATTAAACGATGAAGATAAAAAATATTTACTTGCCGGTATATATCGAGATTTAAATGAACCTGCAATATTTATTATGGAAACAAATAATAAAAAACACAATATAAATAAAGAATTAAAAGAAAAGACAGGAATATATGTAGATGATTTAAAAATAATATTGCAGCAAAGACAACAAAATAATAACAATCAAGAAGAAAATTTTGTTGACCCTGCAAATCAATCTCAACCACAGGTTCAAGAACTCCATGATAATAACAATATTAATATAGTTCAAGAAGAAAACAATATTCAAGAAGAAATTGAAGCAGTTGAGGTGATTGAAGAAATTCAACAAAATATTCAAGAAGTTCAACAGCAAAACAACAATCAACAGCAAAATGGACATTTTGTTCAACAATTAAATAATCAAAGAAATGAACAAAACGAATTGGATGAACATGGTTTTCCAAGAAGAGGAGGACATAGATTATAATAGAATAACTAAAAATAAATTTTAAATAACTTTTATGACGTTGAATTATTTGTTCAACGCCATAAATATTATACACGCTTTTTACTGCCAATACTAAAAAACATTTTACAAATAAAAGATTTACCTTGATTATCTTCAAAAATTATGATATGATTACACAATATGTTAATAACTTTTTAAAAAAATATGAAAAACTATAATGAACTTTTAGAAAAAATACAAAAAGGTGAGTTGGGCTTCATTGATGATGCTATTACTTATATAGTAGATGGAAATGAAAAATATAAAAAATGTGATTTTACAAAAATGACTTATGACAAATATTCCAAATTAGAGTATGATAAATTTTGTAGACATAACATATTATTATCATTAATTAAAAATATTCAAGCATCCAATAAAAGGAAAAATAAAGTGTATGACTTGGCTATTACTTACGTAAAAGATTTAGAAAGTAATGAATTTGGTATATGTATTATGCTGTCATCATTAATTAAGAATATTCAAAAATTTAATGAAAAGAAAGATGAAATATATAATTCAGCTATAGCTTTTGTAAGCAATCCACGAAATAATAATTCTTCTAGACATGCTCTATTATTAGAGTTAATTAAAAATGCTAAAGCATTTAACAAAACGGAAAATGAAATAAAAAAAGAAATAAGACAACAGAATCAAAATTCAAAAAACTTTGAAACTATAGATAGACCTCAACCACAGACTAAAAAACAATATAATAAAAAAGATGTTTTAGCTCAAGAAAAAAATAATAACAATCAACAGCAAAAAGCATCTTATGTTGAAAAATTAAATGAAGAAAGAAAAGCAAAAAGTAATCAGAAGGAATCGGATAAAGAACCTTCTTCAAATGTTAGGTAAAAATAATTATAAATACTAAATAACTTTTATGGCGTTGAATATAATATGTTCAACGCCATAAATATTAAAGCATGTAAAACTTCATATATTTTTTGTTTCTGTTATTGGTATTATAAATTTTATATGCATTTTGCTATTTTTAGCAGCTCTTCTTTGCAAAAATTTAAATTATATAAGTTTGCATTTTCTTCGTCCATTTGTGAAAATGAAAAATCACTATTAAGCGGATAGAATACGTGGCTGAGAGGATAAAATTTATCAGTGATTTCACCGTTATATTTCTTGTATTTAAAAGGAATTTTTGTGATTAACTTGAAAATATTGTTTTTTGTTTTAAAGCAAAAAACACGGCAAATGTTTACTTCTTCGTTTTCATTCAATAGTTCATCATTTAATATGGATGGCATGAGTTTTTTTACTTCTGTGTCTATTTTGCCTCTGATTTCTATTGCATCATCAATGCCGATTATACAATAAAAATCATTATTGTCTTTCAATAGATTTGCTATAAAGTTGGCTTTTTGCTCGGCCCTTTCAAGTACTGTTCCAACTTCTTTTCCCATATCTTCAAGCAGGTTTAATTGATTTAAATTACTAAATTCAAAATTTTCAAAACCGCTTTTTTTGAGTATATTTTTTACAACTTCAAACTTTGAGTTATTTTTGGTTGCAATAAGTATTTTTTTCTTCATTTTTGTTTATATTAATAAAAATTTATTTAAAAAAAGTTATAAATATGATAAAAATTGTAGATTAAAATTTTTATTTTGCAATAATAGACTTGAAATAAAAAAATAATATTTTAAAATTGGTTCATTAATAATTTTTTATTTAAATGACGGGCATAATAAAAAACACAATAATAATTATGTGTTTATTGATTTCGTTTGCGTTTGCTGATAGCGGCAATAAAATAAATGCATATAATAAAGATTTTGTCTTTCCTGCAATAATTTCAATATCTGGCACAAAATTAAATAAATATGAAAAGCAATTTATAAAAGAAGTTAATCCATATGGCGTATTGCTGCTGGCAAATAATATAAAATCAAAGGAACAGTTAAAAAATCTGAGAAACGAGATAGAAGAACTTACAAATAGAAGAATAATATTTTTTGTGGATCAAGAGGGCGGCAGAGTTAATAGATTGAAAAATGTGTTCCCAAGCCATAATTATCCTGCGCCCTATTATTTTAACAATATAGCTACGACAGATTTAAAAGAATCAAAAAAAATGGTCTATGCCAATGCAATTCAAACGGCGAAAGATTTAAAAGAATTAGATATTGATGTAAATTTAGGGCTTATATTGGATGTTGTAACAAATAAGGATTCTTTGTCAGATAAATCAGATGTTACATCGTCAAAAAATGCAAAGTTTGATATAGGTGATAGAAGTTTTTCAAGTGACCCTAAGGTTGTAAAAATTTTGGCACAGGAACAGATAAAGGCATTTAATGAAGTTGGGGTTGATTTGTGTGCAAAACACTTTTTGGGTTTGGGTTCGTCAAGTGTCAATACCCATAATCAAATGTCTGTTATAAATAAAAATCTTAATGAATTGAATAAAACGGAGTTGTTGCCGTTTAGAAATTTAAAAAATGTAAAGTATGGATTATTGGCACACGCAATTTATCCGGCTATTGATTCAGAAAATCCGGCTCCATTTTCACCTAAAGTTGTAAGTTTTATAAGAAATAATCTAAAATTTAATGGCATACTAATATCAGATGCATTAAATATGGGGGCTTTAAGCGATTATACTCTTAAAGAAAAAATTGAGGGGGTATTGAATAATAATGTTGATTTAGTGCTGATAATGGAACCAATGCTAAATGAACAGCAGCTTGATACTCTTCTGTCAACGGTCCTTGATATAAAAAGCAATCTTATAAAAAATGGCAATTTTTCAAAAAGAATATAAAATTAAAAATAAAATTTCTTGACACTTTTACAAAAAATATTATTTTTTTATTGAATATAAAAAATAATATCTCTATGAAATTTAGAAAAATGCATGGCTGCGGCAATGATTATGTTGTCATAAATGGCTTTAAGGAAAATATTGATGATTTAACAACTGATAGAATAGCTTTTTTATGCACTCCACATTTTGGCGTTGGATCTGAAGGGCTTTTGATTGCTTTGCCATCAAAGGTTGCAGATTTTAGAATGCGAATGTTTAACGTTGATGGAACGGAAGCTGAAATGTGCGGAAATGGTATAAGATGCATTTCTAAGTTCGCTTTTGATGAAAAAATAATAAATAAAAAAACAGCAAAAGTTGAAACTAAAGCTGGAATAAAGGCTGTAGAACTAATATTTAATGAGAATGGATTTGTCGGTGTTAGAGTTAATATGGGCAAAGCAGAATTTTTTGAAAATCCGACAGAAGAATATGACTTAAATTGTGTATCTGTCGGAAATCCTCATGCAATTATGATAGTTGATGATGTAAAAAATTTTCCTGTTAGCGAATTGGGACCAAAAATTGAAAATCATAAATGTTTTCCTAATAAAACAAATGTAGAGTTTGTTGAAATAGTTAGCAAGGATGAAGTAAATTTAAGAGTTTGGGAAAGAGGCTGCGCTGAAACATTTGCCTGTGGAACAGGATCTTGTGCGACTGTTGCTGCCCTCAGAAAACTGGGGCTTGTAAATGATGTTTGCACTGTGAAACTTAAAGGCGGGAATTTAAAAATAGAAATTATCAATGATGAAATTTTTATGACAGGAAATGCTATTAGTGTATTTAATGGAGACATTGAATTACAATAATTAAAAGGAGTTTGTTATGACAATTTTTTCAAATAAAACAATATCCGCATCCTGCATTGATTTAATTAATAGAAAAATTATTGAATTACAAAATCAAGGAAGGAAAATTATAAAGTTAAATATTGGCAATCTTGATACGGATAGACCAATAAAAATTTCTGAAATAAATAGTGAAGAATTTGACAGTTCTAATCATTATACGAATATAAGGGGGCACCTTGAACTTAGACAGCTTGT
>CALXSB010000077.1 GCA_944391005.1 uncultured Rickettsiales bacterium
TGATATTAGAAACAAGTTATAAATGCCGGCTATTGTATCAATTATATCATCGTGCGTGTGGCTCATATCCGCCTGAAATGCCTCGCACTCAGATAAAAAATCAAGTTTCCATTCTGCTTTTTCTGGTATATATACGTAGCCCGATTTAATCAACGGCAAGACTTCGCTTAACCGCATATATTTATCTTTTAAAGGTGTTATAGCCTGCACTGGTATTCTTTTTCTTTGTAAGGATTGAATTAAACCTGTTCCGCTTGCCTTGTCTTCAATGAATAGACAGCTGCAGCCTATTTTCTTATATTTTAAATAAAATAATTGTGTCCTTTCTAATAACTCAGGGCTTTCCCATTTGCCCCTTATCATATCAATCAAGTAATAGTCAGTAAAACCATTTAATTCAGTTCTGCCCCAGCATTGTAATACAGAGTAGTCATTAGCCTCTTTAACTTTCATGGCCGTATCAGCCGTAATATATATTTGCTTAAATTTTGGCAATATTTCGTAGGTTCTAAACCATTCTGTTTTGATTATATTACCACCAATCAATATTGGTTCTTGTTGATATAAAGCACTCCAACTTGAATTGTCCATCATTTCCTTTTGTTCCAATAATTGCTCTAATGGGTGCAACTCTGGAATAAGGGCTTGTCCTTGTTCGTTTATAGCTGGGAATTTTAAAATTTTAACTCTTTTATTGTCCTTGTTTTTATCTATAATATAGCCAATTAAATCATCAACCGCCCATCTAGTAGCCATTATTAATTGGCCACTATTCTTTGACAATCTAGTTAAAAATACAGATTGATACCAATTGATTAAATTCTCCTTTATCGCTTGGCTTCTTGCCTCCTGCATGTTCTTCACAGGGTCATCAATTATTCCAATGTCAACTGATTTTCCTGTTAATGCACCGCCTACACCACAGCAAACATAATAGCCTCTATGGCCTATAATATCAAACCTTTCACTATTTCTTAATGCCTCATTATCCATAGTTGCAACTCTTTTCTTATTCAGACTTGAATTTGGAAATATTGAGGCATAGCTATCGTCTAGCATTATTCTTTGAATATCCCGATTCATAGATATAGCTAAATCGCTTGAATAGCTACAACCTGCTATTCTATAATTCGGATTTTTGCCTAAGGCATAAGCGGGAAACTTACGGCTTGCTAACTCACTTTTTCCATGTTGTGGTGGTGCTTGTATAATTAAAATCGGTCTTTGCTCTCGCTCTAAATCAATTAAAAATTGTTCTAGGGCTTTCATTATGGTTAAGCTAAAATTAGAAAATATATAGTTCCTATGGGTGTATTTTACAAAATATCTTATATCTCGTCTTCCCAATTCACATAATATATCTTTTTGGCTTAATTCCATAATTAATCGTCATCATCTATATTTATATTTGCTTTTTCTGCCATTTTCAGCAATGTTTCCGTATCAACTTTTGACAAATCATTAATCGCTAAATTGCCTTTTATCTTTAATTTTGTTTCAGGTTCTACAAATAATCCGCACAGCTTCGCCTTATTCTCTTCGCATTTAATAGCATTAGCCACATCAGGATTAGGCACACCTGTAATTGATATTCTGTTTAAGGCTAATTCTTGTAATTCATTGAATTTTCTAAAAGATTGTTCTATTGTATATTCAAACTTTTCCTGGAACGGTTTTTTAAGTTCTTTTAACCTTGCTATAACCTTGCTATCTTTTAATAATCTGCTTGCATTTTCATTTATGGTTTTGTCTTTCATTTTCTTGCAATTATAAGCTTTTTTATAGGCTTGTGTTGCATTGCCTCCATTGCTTATATATTCCTTGCAAAATATTTCTTGTTTTAATGTGAGTTTCATATTAAAATTATTTTTAAGTGTTATTGCAAACGATAACATTTGACAAGATACTAAAAAAGCCCTGATATTTTGAATATCAAGGCTCAAATAATGATTTATTTTATTTCTTGGATATAAAAATCCTTACTTTTATTTTATAATATGTTTTTTAGTTGTCAACTACTTTTTAGCGTTTTTCTTAATTTTTTATCTTTCAATCTTTTCTATGTCAAAAAAAATAATCAATTTCTCTAAACTTTTAAAATTTATATTTTTGTTGCCATCTAAAATTCTTTTTAAAGTATTGTAGCCTAAATGTAATTTATTTGCTGTCTTTCTAAATCCATAAGCCTTAACCTGCTTATTTAATTCTATTAGCAGCAATTCATAATCACTGCATAATCTTCTAGTAAGTTGTTGTATTATCATAACTAATTTTCCTATAACATCATAAAAATTTAAACCTAGTTCTTTCTTATATTGTTCTACTGTCTTCTCAATGCATAAATATTTTTCAATAAATACAGCTTGCTTTTTAAGCAAATTCTCAAACTCCATCCATTTTCTATTTGCCTGTATAATTACTTCCCATTTCGGATCTTGCTTGCCACCATCTACGAATAATTTCTCATAATTTATAGAACTTGATAAACTCTTTTGCTCCCTAAAAGCTTTTATAATATCTTTTGCAGTTTCAAGCTCTTTGCCCTGTAAATAACCTTCACTTGTTAAAAAATCAATCATAGTAAGATTCTCAAGGTTGTTGTCGTTTGAATCGGTTGAATAGATGATATTATCTGTCATAATTTTACCTTTTTATTTAAAATTTTCTTTTAAAATTTAAATTTAATTCCTTGAAATTAATTAAACATATTAGTGCTTTTGCGTATAAATCTAATTCTTCTTTTTTTAATTTAAATTTGAGAGTTATAGGTATAACGCAACCATTATCATGAACAAAAAACTCGCGTATAATCATTTTGTTTTTTAAATTCCCTAAAACTTTGCTCATCGCTACTCCTATATGTTGCATTCGTCCCCCCTTAATTCCCGAAATAAGCTATATTCTGGAATAAACTTAATTGTTATGCTTCCACATTTGCCATTTCTATATTTCTTAACCATTATATCTGCTTGATTTTTGTATTTTTCATATTCAGTCATAAGTTTTTCTTTTTTTGGATCATCGTCATTAATACCTTGAAGTTGCCTATTTATATAATAATCTTTGCGATAAATAAACATAATCAGATCAGCATTTTCTTCTATCCTGCCACTTTCTCTAAGGTCAATAAGTTCCGGTCTAGGGCTTTCTCTGCCTTCTACGCTTCTTGACAATTGGCTTAATAGAATAAAGCCGCAATCATATTTCTTTGCTATTTCTTTAAAATCCAATGTTATATTACCTAATTCCTCAATTCTATTTCTGTTTTTTTGACTATCCGTTGTTATTTGAAGATGGTCAACGATTATTAAGTCAACCTTGCCGACTTTTCTTTGAAATCGTTTAATTGTCTTATTAATGTAGTTGCTATCTACTCCCTGTTTTTCAACAATAAACAATTTGCAATTTACAAATTTTTCACAAGTATCCTTAATTTTAGTTATTTCATTTGTTGCTAAATGACTATCTCGGACCTTAACAGAATTGATTTGATTAAGATTAGCAATTATTTTGTCAGCATTTTCACGAAGTCCCATTTCTTGACTAAAAAATAAAACATTTTTATTTTGTTTTGCTACATTGAGAGCTATCTGTAATGCGAATGTAGACTTCCCCATACTACTTCTTCCACCTAATATAGTAAGTTGTGATCGTGGTATACCTGTAAATTCTCTATCAAAATCCAAAATATCGGTTTTAATATAGTTTGTTTGTTCCTTATCATTTATATTTGTTTCAATTTCTAATACTCTTTGTGCCATTATTTCAGCAAAGCTTTTAACCTCATACTCATAATTACTTGCTTCTTCTTCAAGTTTATCAAGTTTAGTTCTAACATTTTGCATTATTTCATCAGCATTATTTGGCTGGTTTAGTGTCTCTTGACATGCGGCTATTATTTTTTGTAATTCCCTTTTTGCATAAAGGTTTTTAAGCTCCTGGCAGTAAGGCTTAATGTCAACTATGCAGCTTCCGCAATTTAATAGTAGTGGAAGATAATTGTTAATTCCAAATTTTTCAAAAATAGGCTGCAGGGTGTTTTTAATTGTTATTGAATTTATGCTTTTATTGGTTGCAATCTCATCTATAAGAACTTTATAGATTTCTTGGTGAATAGTCTCATAAAAATAGTTTGCCTGTATCTCTTCATTAATTATCTCAAAATAATTGTCGTTTAAGATTAAAGTTCCTAAAATCGCTAATTCGCAATCAATATTAAAAAATTTTTTTTCTATGTTTTCTACAACTTCATTTTGCATAAATACTCCTACAAATACTTGAATTGTCCGTAAAGATTGTCATTTGTTAATGGTTGATTTTTTTTCTTTTCATCATTCCACCGAATATCCCATCGTATCATTGTGTTATGTAGCTTACTTTTTAAAATCCCTTTGTCTTTGTAGTAAATCCAGAAGTCGTCAAAGTTGGTAAAGTTAAAGACTTTATTTTTTATTCCATCATCATAGGTTTTTTTAGCAAAGTCGTAGTCAATAAGAAGTTCTTGCTCACCCTCTTTTTCTTTTTCTTTTTTTTCTTTTATACTTATTTCTTTATTACTTATATTCTTTTCTTCTTTTATACTTATATTCTTATTAAGAGATTGACCTAAATTTTCATAGGTCAGGGTGTCCTCCACATTATGTTGATTTTTGCCACTTGGATTGTTATTTCCACCTCCACTTTCTGATATTTTTAGTGATGGTTTTATTCCCATAAAAGCAAAATTTATTTTTTCTTTTACATCAAAACTATCATCATTTTCTATTAAATACTTAAAAATTTTTAACAAAAATTGTGATTTTTCTTTATCATTTTTTAAATTTTTGTATATATCTATCACATTATTTTTTAAAATTATTTGTTTCATTTTTCTCTCCAATGTTATTTTTTTTAATCAAAATTTTTTCATTTTTCTCTCCAATTTTTTAAAAAACTTGACAAGCCATTGGAGAAAAACTTGCCAAGTATTCCCTTAATCAAACAAACCAATAGTTTTAAAATAGTTAGCCAGTTCCTCACAACTTCTAATTACTATGTAATCTATGCCACGACTTTTTATTTCTTGTTCTACTGCTTTTTGTTCTTTACTTTGTCTGCCTGTTGTAGTTTTTAGCTCTATAAAAACCACTTTATTTTTTAAAACAGCCACTAAATCAGGTTGCCCCTTAACGTATCCTAATTGCTTATGATAATTGATAAAGCTTACTCTTTGTGCTTGCGTAGATAAAAATTTCAACCCGTCCATTACATCTGTTTCAAAAATAAATATATTTTTTAGTTTGCAATATTGTATAATAGATTTTTGAAGTAAGTGTTCCATGTTATGCAAACCTCCATAAGTTATTGATTTTTGATAGGGAACCTCTTAAACTTAAAAATGTATTTTGTCCGCCAAGATTGAATACATTTTTATTAATAAAATTTAAGAGGTTATTCGGATGAAATATGATATTTCTTTTATTAAAAATTATATTGAAACTATCCTTGCGGTTATTGGTTTGTTTAGTATTTTGATAAAAGCTTATAATTTTAAAGATATTATCTTTAAATATAAAATTCATAGAAGATTTAGAAAATTTAAAGGTTTGGATTTGGATATTGTCTGTCCCTATCTTGGTTGCGAAAAATCCATTAATATTGTTGTTGAAAAAATTGGTAATAAATACGTTTATTATAGATGTAAAAATTGTGATTCTATTTTTGTAAGAGAAATAGAACATATTAAACAAGAATATAGTGAAGAATATGATTAATAACATAGTATACCTGCTATTAAATTTAAAAATTTTTCCCCAACCACATAAAAGCTAACAGCACAAAATGATATATATAAAAGCCAACCAAGTGGAATAAAAATTTTTTCTATTATAAAATCAATGTAGTCAAAAGAATTTTCTTTTAATGATATATCTTTACAAACAAGTTTATAATAACATCTATCACATTTTGATTTTTTCTTTGTCATTTGGATTCCTCCTTATAAAAATCTATTGGTTGAACTTCGTTATTGGTAGCTTGTTGGATTTTAAGACTTGTTTGTAATGACGGTTTAGCTAAATTATTAACTATTAATGAAATCATACCTTTACTAATTCCAATTATCTCAGCGAATTTATTTTGTTTAATCTTATTCTTTAATAGCCATTCTTTTAATTTATTCTGCATTAATTATTTTAAACAATTATTTTAATTTTATTAATTATAATGTTTAATAAAATTAAATAAAAAGTCAAGTATTTTTTTGTTGATTTTTTCAAATAGTTTAATACAATTAAACAAATAAATAAATTAAATAATAATGAGTATAGAATTAAGAAATATAAGACAAAAAAGAAAAATTACCGCTGAAGAATTGGGTAAAGCTATTGGTGTATCAAAAGCTACTATTTCATTAATTGAAGCTGGCAAAGTAAAATTAGACAACATTAAGTCGCAAAAAATAGCAAAGATTCTAAATTGTAAAATAAGCGATTTATTTGGTGAAACTGAATTTAATCCAGAATATGGATCAAGAATGATACCAATAAGATACTATGATATATCTGCTAGTGCTGGCAATGGTTGTTTTGTAAATAATGAAAATTTTGAGATAATCAACATTGATGAAATACAGCTTAAAAAGATGGGCATTCATGAAAATTTAAAGGATATAGTTATTATAAATGTTAAGGGTGATAGTATGTTGCCAACATTACAGGATGGCGACCTCCTTTTTATAGATACAACTAAAAAAGAAATATTCAATAAAAAGATATATGTGATTACTGAAGATAATTATTTAAAAGTAAAAAGAATATTGAAAAACAGCCCAGATAGTAAAGAAATCATAATTAAATCTGACAACGAAATAGATGGCGAATATCCACCATATCCAAAACAATTAGATAATTTGCCAGAAAACTTCATCTGTGGTCAAGTTATATTCTATTGCAGGAGTATTGAGTAGTCAGTAAAACATTGTGTTTAATTTTTAAATATAACACAAAGTTCAGTAATGTATTAAAGTAAAATATAATATTAAGCAGTTAGTTCATTAACTATATTGTTTTTTTCACTCCATTTTACTGATTTTATATCATACTCCTGTAAAGCATTTACGGCATCAAATACCTTTTCACTATTTCCAATACTATCATCTATTAGTGCATAAAGGGACGACTTATCTTCACGAGTCCCTTTAACATCGTTCCAAGAAGCGACTAAAAGCATAATCTTATCTCTAGTCGGATCAGCTATTGTTTTTATTAAACGTTCACCAGCATTTTTTGAAGCTGGAATTCCGTAATCAAAATTATAAGTATATTTGCTTTTTCCGGTTAAATTAAACTTTGGAATTGCTCTTATTTCTTTTTCAAAAATCCATTCCTTTACCTCATCAAGAAACAAACTCTTTATATGCGAAGAAGAAGTATAATATAAATCATTTACAGCCATAATACATAATATTAGAGAGTGTTTTTTAAAATTAAAGTTTTTTTCATTACATGTAATTTTTAATTCTTCTTTATCTAATTCAACACCATAACTACTTACAATAGATTGCAATATTTCATATCTTCTACTACCACTTTTAAACGAACAACCAGAGATATCTAAGTCACTTAATGTATAACTATCGTCGGTTATAGTATAAGTTTCATTACTTATACCATCATTTTTTCTAGCATATAAAACTATACTATCATTATTTCTATCAAAAAATGGAGTAACAATTTCAAACCAGCCACCTGTACTATTTATAAAAGTATTATTTTCCAACCATTTATAGTATTCTTTAATTTTATTTTGAATATCATTCATATAAGTCCCTTCTCTCTATTAATAATGATATTTGGTTTTTCTATTATATTACAATAATCGTAAAATTTTTTCAATAATAATTCAATATTACTTTCATCAATATCTTCCCCGAAAAAATCTTTTAATAGATAAGCTTGATTATAATTTTTTCCATCTTTCTTGTAGATATGGACATGACTACCTTTTATTATATCTTCTTTATCCATATTTAAATGGGTTCTATTTTTATCAACTATATCAAATCTGACTAAAACTATATTTGTATAAACTCTATTTTGTAAAGTACATTGAATAAGATTAATTTTAGATTTGTTAATATCTAGCATAAAATCTTTCTTCCCATCCACAGATACCAATGGAATTTTATGACGTATTTTTTTATAATCCTCAATCAAATATTCTGTTTTGCAATCCCCAAGTCTTTTAGGCATTTTTGTTAAAAGTTTCGCTTCAGAATCTTCTATAAATATTTTTCTGTCGTTCTTACTATCCATATAATTTTCTTCAAAATCTGTGCTAGCTTCATTATCCATTGTAGTAAAGCGGGTAATTAATTTATACATACAGTATAAAATTATTTTAAAAAATCAATCAAAAAATTTTAAAATATTTTTTAAAAAATGTCAATAAAATGTTAAAATATATTAAACTAATTAGTTTAAAAATATTTAATATTTTTCTTGACAATTAAAATATTATGTTTAATAATATTAAACAGAAAGAAAAATAAAAAATATACAATTTTCTTTCTGTTGTTTTTACATTGTGAATTTAACATCTACCCGGTACATGTAGAAAAATGTAATATACCATAAGAAACTCTATAGAGATATGTTTTTCTTAATGAGATTATAAAGCCATAGACCGCACATGTTGTGGCAGCTTGAAACAATAGCCGGCATTTATAACTTGTTTCTAATATCAAGATTTTAAAATGGATTAAAATATTGATATTCTCTAAAGTTTAAAACTTATAATAAAAAAAACTTAAAACTTAAAACCTAAAAAATTAACCGTATCCATACGTAAAATGGAACTCTGACAAAAACTTATTTGTTTAGTTGGTAAGAGACCCAAGCAAGTCTAAAAACTGCTTAATTAATCAAAGGCTGGTAATTTTAGAAATAATAATTGAGTTGTTGTTCACAAACACTTTAACAAGCTTAATAACAACAGAAATAATTCATATGTTAGAAAATATTATCAAGAATTCACTTGCAATATTATTAATTGATAATGTTTACAAAAGTATAAATTATCAGCCTCTGAATAATTAATAACAATTGCATATTTCTATTTGTAAGCTGATAACATACTTATTTTTAATAATAATAATTTTAATGTTTTTATAAAAATTAAAACTATTTAATCATTTTGTATTACTTGAATTAATTAATATTTCTCCCAATTGGTTATCAGCTTACAAATGGATTTATCAGATTAATCATTTATTTAATCAATGATTAAATAATTAATGAATAGGGAGGCACCCTAATATTTTTAATTACAATTAATATTTTTTTATAATCAAAATCAGGAGCAAAAAATGACAGCAAATAGATTTAATTTTAGGACTTATATTAAGGCTAAAAATAAGATGGAAGAAGTCTGTAATATAGTTGGTAATACTATTGAAACAGATGATGGAAATGCTTATTCTGGTGGTAATTTACAAGATTATAATGAAGGCGAATATGTATTAGTGCAATCAACAGGACTTATTGATAAAAACGGCAAAGAAATATCTAAGGGGGATATTGTAAAGGTTTTTTACAACAGAACTCGGATGGAAAAAATCGGCAATATATATGAGAATAAGGACTTAATTAAGACTAAATTTTATGTTAAATCAATACTAAAATAATCTTACATTAATAGAACTAAATATATTGATTTAAATATTACTTTAAAAAATCATGAATAATCAAAATCAGGAGTAAAATATGCGACATTTGTATTTTAAAAACAACTTAAAAGTCTATGGGCTTTTAAGAGGAACTATTATCATAATCAAAATCTTAATTTCAAAACTAATTAATAAAGTAAGGTGCTATCATGAGTATTAGTGAAAAAATAAAAGAATACTACCAACAACATCATGAAAAATATGATGATATGGCTAATATATCACTAGGTAAGTATGAACATGATTGCTATTATAATGATTATGGTCAAATACTGGCAGACAACAGCTATTGCACGAATGAAGCAGAAATTGAAGAAGAAGCAAAAAGACTATTTGCTGAAGACATACTTGATGATACAGGATTATTTGCTGAGATATTATCAGCTGAGGATATAGAGGAGTGTTTATATGATTAAGATTAATAATATTGAATCGCTGAGTATTGAATACTATTCTTTATTGGCAT
>CALXSB010000078.1 GCA_944391005.1 uncultured Rickettsiales bacterium
AAAAAAACTAGCTTTTATATAATAACATTACTTCTATAGTAATAATAATAAGAATAAACAAATAAAAAATATTTGTATTATAATATTAATAATAGTAATAATAAAAAAGAGTTTTTTATATATATAAGATTACAATTATTAATTTCTTAAATTATTTATTATTTTATTATTAAGTTTTAATTTTTAATTATCTTGTCAACCCACCTGTCAACTTCGTTGACATCCTCCCTTACGAAGGGAGGCAGGAAGCCTTAATTCTATTGTCAACCCACCGCTGACTTCGTCAGCACCTCCCTTACGAAGGGAGGCGAAGCACCTTGCCCACTGTGAAGACAACACCAACTTCACCACCCGCTAAAACTCTACCTCTACCCTCCTGTAAAAACCATCTCTCATACCCCCCTGTGAAGCAATTCACACACCTCCTGCAAAGACTGTCTCTCAACCCTCCTCTGTGAAAACCCAACTCCCCCCCTGTGAAGGGGGGTAAGGGGGGTTCAAAAAACTGTTTTTATATATTCAACACTACCAATATGTTAATAAGAATATATATAATATATACATTAATAAGAATAAACAGATAAGAAAATAGATAAATAAATAATATAGAAAAATATATATAATACCTAGTATTATATATAATATTTAATAATTGTTTTATGGGTTAGATAATAAAATTAATTAAAGTAATTAATTTTATTATCTTGATTGTTTGATATTAATTTAGTCCAATTACTTGAGAAACTAATATGTCCTTTTCTTTGATGTTTAAGTATCTTGCTAAACTTTTTCTGTTCATCATGCCTTTAACAACATTTGGTATATTGTGCTCTGCACAATAGATTGCTACATTTTGATAGGCGGATCCGGCATGCATTGCAGAAGTGTTTTCCTGAAAGTCTTTTGTTGCATATAATAGAATTACGCTTGCGTTATCAACAAATTTTTGACTGTCAGAAAAATATTTGAATAGATCTTTGTCTGTGATTAATTTTAATTCATTGTTTTCTGCGTTGTATAGATAAGCACCATCTTTTTTGATTACGTATACTTCTAAATCTTGTGTGTTTTTAGCTGTTGGTATGGTTCTTTTGTTATCAGCTTTTCTGTTTATGCTATAGGCGGCCCATAATATATCGCTTAAGGTATTGTCGTCAATTTCTTCTTCTGGATTAAATTCTCTTGTGGTTTTTCTATTGGAAAGCATGTTTAGAAATGGATCATTCATGTTTGGTGCTGGAAGTTTTTCTGCAGCAAAAGATAAAGTTATTTGGGATAAAAATAAAATTGTAAATAAAATATATTTTTTCATATTTAAAAAGATTGTTTAACCTGTGTTTAGAATATAGTATATATTTAAAAATGCAACTTAAATTATATAAAAATAATATAAAAAATATTTGACATTGCTTTAAAAAATTGTATAATATAAAAATTGTTTAATAATTAATATTTTTTTGAATATGTTTAATAAAAATAATAAAATTAATAAATCAATAGAAAAATTTTTGAAGGATTTAGAAAACTATAAAAAATCTGTAGAAAGGCTTTATAAAACTAAACAAAAAGAAATATTGTCATATATTAATAATACAGAAAAATATATAGATAGATTAAATTCTAGAAATAAAGAAGAGTTGGACTTTATAGATAGTAAAATACAAAAAAATAAAGTTATTTTTAATAATAGTATAACTCCTTTATTTAAGAATCATAAGGTATTTGATGAGACAATTTTGTCTTTTAATAAAGATTATGAAAAAGATCTTTTTAAAATACCTGGATTTGAAAAATATTATAATGATAATGAAGATTTAATTGACAGAAGAAATTCTGTTGTTAGATTGACAAAAAGAAAAAATAAATTGATAGAAAGAAGAATTAATAATCTAAAAAAAGAACAGGATGATGCTAAGTTTCAAAATGGTTTAGAAGAATGCAAAAATAAGGAAGAAGAATATAGAAAAATTATTGTAAAAAAGGAAAAACTATTCATGAAAGAAACTTTTAATCATTTGGAGAATTATAAGACAAAGATTACACAAGATTTTGAAAATAAAAAGAAATTAGAAAAGGATACTTTGCAAAAACTTTTTAAAGAATTGTCAGACTTAGCTTTAGAAAGACAACAAAAACTTGATGAAATTCAACAAAAATTAGACTTGTATAAAAATCAATATAAAAGTAAAAAATCATTTCCATCAATTGGATATGAGAATACTTTAGAAACATTTTATAACCAATCAAAAAACGATGCTTATAAAAATATTGATGGTTTTAAAAAATATGTTGAAGAATCTAAAAAAACAAATAAAAAAGCAAAGAAACAATACTCTTGGACTGATATAATATCTTTTGAAGAAGATAATAAAATAAAAACAAGAGAAGTAAAGTTTTAGACAAAACTAATAACAGCCGCTATTTCTAGCGGTTGTTATGCATTGTTTTAGGGGTTAATTTATTTATAGAAAAAATTATTTTATTAAATTAAAACCTTTTCAATGATTGAATTTAAAAGCATTATGCCGTTTTTTGTTATTCTTATGTTGTTGGGTGAATTTATAAGCAAGCCGTTATTGGCTAGAATATCAATATTTTTTCTGTTTAAAATGTCGTAGAGTGAATCGCATTTTATGTTTTTTTGAAGATTTTTGAGTTCTATTCCGCTGCGTATTCTTAATCCCATTAAAACAAACTCTTCTATAATTTCGTTATCTGATAACTTTGATTTTAAACTTTTGCCATTTTTTTGTGCTAGACATTTTTGCAGCCATTTGATTGGGTTTTTTACGTTTTGTATTGCATATCTGCTGTTGTTTATGTCAAGTCTACTATGAGCTCCCGCTCCTATCCCTAGCCAATTTCCGTTTGTCCAATAGACTAGATTATGCTTTGATTCGTAGCCGTTTTTTGCATAGTTTGAAATTTCGTAGAATTTAATGCCGTTGTCTTCTAAAAAATCATAGGTCATATTATAAAATTCAATACTTAAATCGTCATTTGGCAGTTTAATTTTATTTTTGTAAAATTTTGTTCCGGGTTCTATTATTAGTTGGTATAAAGACAAGTGATAGGGCGATAATTTTATTGCTTCCTTCAATTCTTTTTCCCAATTGGAAATTTTTTGATCTGGTCTTGTATAGATTAAATCAATGGTGTATTTATCTTTAAAAATCTTTTGTGCATCGTTTATAGTCTTTAATGCGTCGTTTCTGTTGTGTATTCTGCCTAGAAATTTTAAATCTTTATCATATAATGATTGAACGCCTATTGAAAGTCTGTTAATTCCAATTTTTTTGAAATTGTTTAATTTTTCAAAACTTGCACTGTTGGGATTTGCTTCCGCAGTTATTTCACAATCATTAGATATATTGGCAATGTTTGAAATTGTTTGTATTATTGATGATAATAATTTTTCACCCATTAGAGATGGTGTTCCGCCGCCAAAATATATTGTTTTTATAGTTTTATTTGCTATATATTTTTTATAATAATTTATTTCGTTGGTATACCCCTTTATTAAATCTTCTTCATCAATCTTTATATTGCAGTAGGAATTAAAATCGCAGTAGGGGCATTTTGATTTGCAAAATGGATAGTGAATATAAATTGATAATTCATTCATAGACGATTTTTCTTTTTTAATAATCTTATACTGACAGCATCGTCCCTATTAAGTCTTTCCATAGCATAGCTTAAAGTGATGCTTGAAATATCGTTTATATTATTTTTTAGAAAATTTTTCAACATATTTTCATCTTTTTTGCCTATTTCTCTCAATAACCAGCCGGTTGCCTTTTGTATCAGGTCATGTTTGTCATGTAAAAGTGTTTTTGCAATTTCAAGCGTAGGATGCATATAGCCATTTTTTATTTTTATTATAGTTGAAACAATAGCTATTCTTCTTTTCCATAAATTTTCTGACTTTGAAAACTGCTTTAATATGTCATAATTTCCATTCTCAAAATTGAGCAAATAATCGCCTAAAATTTTATAGCAGCTGATGTCAACCAAATCCCAATTATTAATATTCTGTATATTATTTAAATAGAAATTAACTATCTCTTTTTTATTAGATTTTTTATTTTGATATAAATTTACCAATATTACGAGTGCTGTTGTTCTTTTTTCATGATATTTTGAATCCAATAATTTTTGCAGATCTTTAAAATTCAAATCTTTATATTTTTTTGCAATTTTGTTTACAGTATCAAGTTTTAATCCCATAAAAATATCACCTTCACCATATTCACCCTTTCCAGTTCTGAAATATCTTTGTGAATGTTGAGCCTGTATTGGATCTGCATTTTCCTCAAGTTCTTTTTCTATTAATTCGAACATTTTTTAATAATTATTTTTACAGTTAATTTCTAATCTATAATTTATAATTTTCAATTTTTTAATAGCATAATTTTATACTCAATAGTATTTTCTAGCTACTATTATTTTTTTATATATTAATAATTCATTATTTATCAAAATCGTAAAAATTTAAGCCAACTTCTTCTGAATAAGTTCTTTCTAAATTTCCCTGTGAAAATTTCTCAACAATAAATTCACCAGCACCATTTAGCTTTGCAGATAGCAAGTGTCCGGCGATTGCTTCATAATTGCTATTTCCAAGAGTTATATGCAGATGCAAATATTCCTTTCCATCTTTTGTAGAAATATTGCCGGTTAAATTTGTGATTTCCATTTGTTGATTAAATGTTTTATCAATATATTGTTTTGTTTCGGGATTAAAAAATCTTAAAGTTGCCTGATTTATGGCACCTATACCACTTATAGTTCCGGCTTTAATTTTTTCTGTTTCAACAAAGTCTGTTAAAGCTTCAACTATTTCTGAGTTATTTTTTATACTAACCACATAGTTGTTTCCAAACTTTTTTGCATCCCAATTTTTACCCTTTATAACTTTTGAAGAATCTATGGATATAAACTTTAAAGATAGAGCAATAATTATAAATACTATTACAATACTAAATATAATAATAAAATTTTTCATACTATTTATTTTTTATTTTATTAATGCAACTATAAATTATATAGTTAATTTTGCAACTTTTTTTAATTGTAAAAATTTGATATTAAATTGAATAAATCTTTCTAATAATTTTAGATTTATTTGAATATTTTGCCATAAAATTATAATAATTATCTTTTGATTTTTTTTATTTACAATTAATATTTTATATTTAATATTATTACTATATTGTTGTTTAGTAATTGATATGGCAAAAAAAGAAGCAAAATATTTAAAAGAGTATAAAAACCTGTCCATGCTTGAGAAACTCAAGTATAATTTTTCAAAAGATTTGTTTACAGGTGCCCCACCAAAAAAAGCAGTAGGTAATTTTCAAATATCGTTTTTAGGTGCAACAAGAACTGTTACAGGATCAAAATATTTATTAGAATCTGGAAAAACCAAAATTTTAGTTGATTGCGGACTTTTTCAAGGACTTTATGATTTAAGAAGAAGAAATTGGAACGCCTTGCCAGTTCATCCAAGAAATATAGACGCTGTCATACTAACCCATGCACATTTAGACCATAGCGGATATTTGCCTTTATTAGTTAAAAATGGCTTTAAAGGTAAAATATATTGCACAGATTCTACCTACGATTTATGCAAGATATTATTGCCAGATTCCGGATTTTTGCAAGAGGAAGATGCAAGATATGCAAAAAAACACAAATTCTCAAAGCATAAAAACCCAAAGCCTTTATATACTCAAAAGGATGCAATGGCGACATTTAAATATTTTAAAACAATTAATTTTGATGAAGAAGTAAAAATTAGTGATGACATTAGTTTTAAAATCATAAGGGCAGGGCATATTATAGGAGCAGGCAGTGTCGTTGTAAAATCAAAGGATACAAGCATTTTATTTTCAGGAGACCTAGGCAGACCAAATTCTCCAATAGTGCACGACCCTTCAAAAATTCCATTAGTTGATTACATTGTATGCGAATCAACCTACGGTGATAGACTGCATTCCGACGTAGACCCAAAAGAAAGATTAGATGAAATAATAAATAAAACAATAGCAAAAGGCGGCAAAATTATAATTCCAGCTTTCTCCGTTGGCAGAACTCAGAAAATTCTTTACTATATAAATGAGTTAAAAAATAACGGCAGAATACCAGACATCACAGTATTTTTAGACAGTCCTATGTCAATAAAAGTTACAACCTTAACCGATGACTATGAAGATGAAAACAAGCTAACCAGAGAGCAATACGAAGATATTTATAAATCTGTTAAATTTTGCATAACCAGAGAGCAGTCAAAAAGAATATTCAATTACCCTGAACCAGCTATAATTATTTCAGCAAGCGGCATGGCAACAGGCGGAAGAGTTTTACACCATATAGCCAACTATGGACCAAAGCCTAATTGCACAATCGTTTTTGCCGGTTATCAAGCAGAAGGCACAAGAGGAAGAGATTTAGAGGACGGTAAAAAAGAAATCAAGATTCATGGCGAAATGGTCCGCGTCAGAGCAAAAATTGAAAAATTAGCAAACATGTCAGACCATGCTGATGCTAAAGAAATAATAGAATGGCTACAAACAATGCCAGGAAAACCTAAAAAAATATTCATTACCCATGGTGAATTATCATCAAGTGAATCTTTAGCAGAAAAAATACAAAATGAACTTGGTTGGGAAACCGAGATACCTGATTATTTAGAAACCGAAAAGTTAAGCAAATAAATAGTTACAGTATCAAATTAATTTGATACTATAACTATATATCTAATTTAAACAACATTTCACCACCAACAACTCCATCTTCATATTCTATATCTTGTTCAAACTGCTCATTATTATTTTCTTCTTCATCAGAAATTAGACTTATAACATTTCCTTTATAGGCTACTCCATCATCCATTATTTCATCAACTCTTTTCATAATCTTTACATCAAGATCTTTATAATTTGTATCAAATGATAAATAATCTCCATCTTTAATTTTTGCACTATAATAGGACACATTTCCACTTTCCGTTAAATAATTAAAAAAGCCATTTTTAAATACTTTAGATGTAGGAACATTTATATTATTACATTCTTCCCCATTAGTATTATTACATTCTTCAGCATCAAAGTCCGTTATTCCCTCTTTATATAAATCTTCAAAAGCTTTATGAAACGAATATCCACATTCGTTATTATTATAGTGGATATTAAAGCAACCCATATTGCTTTCATCCCCAGGCAATTTACCTTTAGCAACATAATAGGTATTAATAGCTTGTTTGTAGCCATTTACTTCATTTACAAAAGCCCTAACTCTAGCACTTTCTATAAGACTACTCCCACCCGTAACACCAGCTACTAACAAACCTATTATTATAAGAACAATAGAAAGTTCAATCAAAGAAAATCCCGATATTTTATTATTATTTCTCATTTTATTAAATTAATAGTTGATTACATAACACCTAACATAATTTTTAATTTCATAAAATAAAAAAGCAAGATATAGATGACAAATTTAAATTGATTTTTTATATGATTAAAGTCTATAGTATTTTTCACAATAGACCCATTACATAAATAATTTCTCCACAAAAACTCTACAAGCACGAAGGCAAGGGGATGCAAGCGACTTGCGAAGCAAGGCATTTGCAATCACCAGTGAGGCGAAGCTGAACGTTTGCCAAAGTGCCAACCGAGTGAAACGAGGATGAAGCACGAAGCAGAA
>CALXSB010000079.1 GCA_944391005.1 uncultured Rickettsiales bacterium
CAACAGCAACTTCGCCCGCTGCAAAGACAGTTACCAACCCACATATGTGAAGAATATCTCCACTTTTCCTCCCTGTGAACATCCATCATCTCTACCCCACTGTCAAGTGGACCATTCCAATCTTCCACCTGTGAGGGGTCCCTCTTAGACTTCCCTGTGAAAAGCCCCCTCCCAGACCCCCTGCGAAACCTCCTCCAAGACCCCATGTAAAACACCCTATCTCCACCACCATGTGAAGATCCACCATCTTAGCCCACTTATATGAAGGCACCACCAGCCGCCCCTGTGAAGACCCCCCATCTCACCCCCCTGTGAAGGGGGGTTAGGGGGGGGTTCAAAAACTGTCTTTATATATTCAACACTACTAATAGATTAATAAGAATATATAATAATATACATACATTAATAAGAATAAATAGATAAGAAAAATAAATAGATAAATAATATAAAAATATATATAATAGTAGTAATAATAACAATTAATAATTAATAATAAAAAGACTTTTATTTATATATAAGATTATCAATTATTAATAATATAATTTTAAATTATAAATTATTTATTCTTTTATTATTTATCTTTTTTACTTTTAATTTTTTAATTTATTTTAGATTTTCTGCTGAAGAGTAATTCTAATTTTTAATTTCTTTATTGTATAGTTCACCACAGGTGTAATTCTTAATTTCTTTTGTCAACCCACCTGTCAACTTCGTTGACATCCTCCCTTACAAAGGGAGGCGAACCCCCCTATCCCCCCTTCACAGGGGGGTCGGGTAGTGGCCATTCACAGGGGTGGCGAGGATGGTGTTTTCACAGGGGACTGGGTTGGGTTCTTCACAGGGGCTGAGAGGTTCTCTTCAAAGGGGAAGACATAGAGTAATACCTTTACAGTTGGATAATGTGAAAGACTCTTCACGTGGTGGGTATAGAGGGAAAAATACTTTGACATGTGGTGGATCTTGTGGTAGTTCCTTAAAGTGAGGGCAGAGATGAAGAGGAGTTTTATTTACAGAAAGATATATCTTGGTGTTTCTTTTGTGGTGGAAATGTAGGAGAAATCACCACACGGATAGTGTGGTAATGTTTTTAGCTATTTATATGATGCTAGAAGATTAGTATTATTGAGATGGCGGCTTGATGATTGGTTTGTATTTTAGCTTGATGGAGGGTAGGGTATTGTCTAAAATAATCCAATAATATTGCCGTCTTGATCAATGTTGATACTTTCGGCTGCCGGAGTTTTTGGCAGGCCTGGCATGGTCATTATATCGCCGGCAAGGCAAACAATAAATCCTGCGCCGTTTGATAGCCTTACATCGTTTATTGTAATTGTAAAGCCTTCAGGGGCGCCTAATAAATCTTTGTTGTCAGAAAAAGAATATTGGGTTTTTGCAATGCAAATAGGCAATTTATCATAGCCTAAGCTTTCAATTTTTTTGATTTCTTTTTTTGCTTCGGGGGAGAATTTGACTTTGTCGGCTCTGTATATTTCTTTTGCGATTATGTTGACTTTGTCTTTTATAGATAATTTTTCATCATAAAGAACTTTAAATTCGCTTTCTTTGCCGTCAACTGCGTCTAAAACTTTTTTTGCTAAATCAATGGTGCCGTCTCCGCCTTTTTCCCAACCTTCGCATACTGCAAAATCAACGTCTAATTCTTTACAGTAATTCTTTATAAAATCAATTTCTGTTTGAGTATCGCTGATAAATTTGTTGAGTGAAACAATGACTGGAATGTTGTATTTTTTGAGGTTTTCTATATGTCTTTTTAGATTGGAAATGCCGTTTTTTAGTGCTTCTAGGTTTTCTTGATTTAGGTCTTTTTTGTCAACTCCGCCGTTGTATTTTAAAGCTCTAATTGTTGCAACTAAAACTACGGCGTTTGGTTTTAGATTTGCTTTTCTGCATTTTATGTCAAGAAACTTTTCTGCACCTAAGTCTGCACCGAATCCTGCCTCTGTAATGACATAATCTGATAATTTTAGGGCTGTTCTTGTGGCAATAATGCTGTTGCATCCGTGGGCAATGTTTGCAAATGGCCCTCCATGAATAATGGCAGGCGTTCCTTCAAGTGTTTGCACTAAATTGGGTTTTATTGCGTCCTTCATTAGAACGGCTATTGCACCGTCTGCTTTTATGTCTCGGGCGTATATTGGTTTTCCGCTGTTGCTGTAGGCTATTAGAATATTGCCAACTCTGTTTTTGAAATCTTCTAGGTCGTTTGATAAGCAAAGAATTGCCATGATTTCGGATGCAACGGTAATCATAAAGCCGTCTTCTCTTGTTTTTCCGTTGCCGTTTAGGCCGATTATTGTGTTCCTTAGGCTTCTGTCATTTAAATCAACTGCTCTTTTCCATTTGATATTACTTGTGTCAATGTCAAGTTTGTTGCCGTGGTATATGTGGTTGTCAATAAGGGATGAAAGCAAATTGTGGGCTGTAGTTATGGCATGTATATCACCGGTAAAGTGCAGGTTTATGTCTTCCATTGGTATAACCTGTGCATGTCCGCCGCCGGTGGCACCGCCCTTAACACCAAAACATGGTCCTAATGATGGCTCTCTGAGTGCTATTATGCTCTTTTTGCCAAGCTTCCACATTGCTTGTCCCAAGCCGATGGTTGTGGTTGTTTTGCCTTCACCGGCAGGAGTTGGATTAATGGCTGTAATAAGTATTAATTTGCCATCTTTTTTATTCTTTAGGCTGTCTATAAAATTTTGAGATATTTTAGCTTTATATTTTCCATAAAATTCTAAATCGTCGTCTTTAATGCCAATCTTTTCTGCTATTTCTTTTATTGGTTTTATGCCGTTTTCTCTTGCTATTTCAATATCAGTTTTCATATTAACCCCATAATTTATCTAATTATAGGTTATTTAATCTATTTTATTATTCAAGAGAATAAGATTATTTATTCTGGTGAAATAACTATTTCATCAATACCTTTTTTATTTCTCTGCTCTTTTATAAGTTTTTCAAACTTTTTCATGTCTTTTTTGTTGTTTGGAATATCTCTTATCTCTAAAATTTTTTCTTTCATTTTATCAATGTTGCTGTCAAAATATAGAATATTATCTCTTTTTAAAGTTTCTGCCATTTCTATTTTTGAATTTTGAACAATTTTTTCATATTGATC
>CALXSB010000080.1 GCA_944391005.1 uncultured Rickettsiales bacterium
GTGCCAATAAAATGTTTAAGAATATTGATGAGAATAATGATGGCTTTATAACTAAAAAAGAATATAAAAATCATCTAGAAGAGAGATTCAAAGAAATGGACAAAAACAATGATGGAGTTATAACTGAGGACGAATTTCTTATAAAAGAAAAAACAAAAAAGAATAAAAATGGTGAAGAAAAAGAATTTAAATGTAAAGAAATATTTAAAGAAATGGACAAAAATGGAGACGGAAAAATAAAGGAAAAAGAATATATAAAATTTAAGGAAAAAGAATTTGAAAAAATGGATAAAGATGGAGATAAAAAAATATCATTTGAAGAATTTAAATCTTTTAAAGAAGAAAAAATTCAAAATAAACAAAGAATAAAACAAAAAGCGACTAAAAAAGAAAAAAAACAAATGAAAAATGCACAATAGTTGTTTAAAATTATTGACTGACGAAGAGTTGATTGAGTTAGTTAATAAAAATAAATATAGTGCTTTAAAGGAATTGGTCGTTAGATATTCTAACGACCTGTTTAATTTTAGCTTTCGTTTTACCTATAACTCAAAAGAAGCAAATGATTTAGTTAAAAAAATATTTGTTAATATATGGCAGGAACCATTTGCATACAGAAAAGATTTTAAAATTACTGCATATAATAAATTAATAAAAAATTCCTTAAGAAGAAAAATTAATAAAAACCTTCCGCTAAATGAAAAAAATATATTAAATTCTTTTAGTAAAAAAGAATTATTAATTGCAAATTTATATTATTTTAGCACACTAACTGAAAATGAATGTAGGCTTATACGCAAAAATATAAAAAATGATATATTTTTATTAGAAAAAAAATTTAGTATTTTATATCATAAAGAATTATTTAATTTTTTAAATAATATTAATTTTAATAATACAAACCTTGTGGAATTACATAAAAACATAGTAAATAATGCAATTGCATATACTAGAAAGAACAAATATCAAAACTATATTATATGTATTGGAATATTACCAATTTTTATATTAATCTGCACATTTTTATATAAATTACTAGAAAATTAAAAAATATAAATGTTGACTTATTTTAAAAAAGTTGTATAAATAGGCAAGAATTAAACTGTATTGAGAGGTGTATATGTTTATTGAAAGAAAAACTATAAGAGATAAGTGGAGTCAACAAGAATTAGCTATATTAACATCTATTCTTAAAGAAAAAAATTTTTCAAATATAAACAACGAAGATTACAGAAAAGCATTAAATAACATAACAGAAATATATGGAAAAAATAGAAGAACTATTAACGATATAGTGATAAAATGTAAAATTCTTATTATGGATTATAACAAAACAGTTAATAGTGAAAATATAGAAATAGAGAATAAACATTCTAATAATTTAAGTAGTAATGAAAAAAGCACTGAGATTAATGAAGAATTTTCTAGTATGTTATGTTTATAAAAATTATATATAATAAAATATTTGCAACTTTAATTTTGATAATATAAAATCTATATACTTTAATAAATATAGATTAGTATGACAATGTGTGGCTTTACTGATTATGATGTGGCTAAAGAAAAATTAACAAAAGCTAATTTTCCTAAGGGTATATTGGCTTTTGGTAGTGCAAGACTTCCTATGGATGATTCACATATTAAAGAAATAAAATACATATCAGAGCTTTGTGCTAAAAGAGTATTAGAGAAAAATAAAGATATTAGTTTTATTACTGGAGGAGGTCCCTCTGTAATGGTAGCTTGGCTAGAGCCCGCTTATAAATTAGGTATTATAACTGGTGGTATGGCTTTAGATTTACCCAAGGAAGAATTATCAAAAGACGAAATATTTTACCAAGATAAATATTCACATAAATTCAAAACTTTTGCTGCAAGGAAAGCTATAATGTTTGAATACGCAAAATGTATGATAGTATTTAAGGGTGGGTTTGGAACGATGGATGAATTATTTAGTGCTTTAACTTTAATGCAAACAAAGAGAATTCCAACCGTTCCAATTTTTGTATATCCAGCATCCTACTATAAAAATATTTTAAATTTTAAATCATTTATAGATGATGGCACAATTACAGAAAAAGAAAGTAATATGATTAAACTGATAGATACTAAAGAAGAATTGTTTGACTGCTTATATAAAATAATTGACGAAAGTAATTAATTTACTAAATAGTATTATTAAAGAGTATTTAGCAAATAATTTGTAGAAAAAGACAAGTTTATATTATTATAGTGGTTTAATTTTTAATTTAATATCATTCAATATTTTTTCCATAAATGAATTGTAAAAATTAAAAAATCCACTAATATTTAGTGGATTTTAATAATATAAATTAATTATTATTTAATACCAAAAAGTTTTTTAAACCAATTGGTTTTTTTATTTTTGTCGTTATTGTTATTATTTATTTTATTATATCTATTATATTGTTTTCTATTAACTCTTCTAGGCTGAGAATTTTTTTCATTACTATTATAGGTATCTTCATTAAATTTATATTTTTTTATATCATCATTACTTATAGAATGTAGTTCATCATCATCAAAATCAAGATTAACTTTGCCGATTTTTTGTTGTGGTTCTAATTCTTTTTTTTCTTCTTGAGTTAAACCTTTTCGCTTTTTAAGGGTGTAGTTATTATCATCTATATTATCATTAATTTCAATAAATATATGAACATTGTAATCATTCTCAATTTGAGATATTTCTTTTCTTTTAAAATTTAATAAATAATCACTTAAATCTGGAGTAGTTTCAACAGTTATTACATTAATTTGCTTATCAGTTATAGCGTATTTAATAGATCTTAATATGCTTAGGGCAACAATTTCTTTTGATTTTATTTTTCCTTTGCCTTTACAACGTGGACAAACTTCGCTACTTCTTTCCATAAAGCTTGCACCAAGTCTTTGTCTGGAAAGTTCCATTAATCCAAAAATACTAAGTCGTGCTATTTGAATTCTAGCTCTATCTGTTGACATAGCGTCTCTCATTGCTTTTTCAACAATTCTTCTATTTTTTAATTCAAACATATCAATGTAATCAATTACAACAAGTCCAGCTAAATCTCTTAATTTTAGCTGTCTAGCTATCTCATTTGCAGCTTCTATATTTGTAGCTACTGCCATTTCTTCAACTGATTTTTCTTTTGTGGCTTTTCCAGAGTTTACGTCTATTGCAACTAATGCTTCTGTTTGATCTATAACTATTGAACCACCTGATGGTAAATTTACTTTATTGTTATATAAATCTAATAATTGTCCTTCAATATTGTATCTTTGAAATAATGGAACTTTTTCAGAATATAGTTTAACATTAACATCTTGATTATTAGATATTATCTTTACGGAATTTTTAACAGATTTAAATACGTCTGTTCCTTCCACTAATACTTCTTCTATATCATCTGTATATAAATCTCTGATGGTTTTTTTAATAATATCATCTTCTGCATGAATAAAGGCTGGTGCTTTTGATTCTAAAGCAACGTTCTTTATAGCTTTCCATAATCTTACAAGATATAAATAATCTTTTAATATTTCTTCAGGCTTTTTTCCAACACCCGCTGTTCTTAAAATAATTGATTTATCTTGAGAAACATTAAGACTTCTTAAAATGCTTTTTAATATTTTTCTATCATTAAGGTTTGTGACCTTTTTAGATACTCCTCCTCTTTCAGGACTGTTGACCATTAAGACACAATATTTTCCTGCTATAGAAATATATGTAGTCATAGCTACACCTTTATTTCCTCTTTCTTCTTTTAAAACTTGCACTAAAACATATTGTCCTTCTTTTAAAACATCTTCAATTTTATATTGATTATAATTTTCTGATTTAACATCATCAGCCTCTTCATCAACAGAATAATTAGGAATTACATCAATATTTTCATCTTCAGAATCATTTTTAATTTCATCTAGATGTTCATTTTCCTGCACATTACCAAACTCATGCTCATTTTCATGATCATTACTTTCAATTGCATCGCTAGAAGTATTAGAAGTCTCACTCTCAATATTTCCCTTTTCAATTTCATCAGAATTATCTTCGTTTTGGAAAAACTTTACAGCTCTTAAATTTTTAATTTCATCTTGAGGAATATTATAATAATCTGGATGAATATCGGAAAATGGTAAAAATCCATGTCTATCACCACCATAATCTATAAAAGCAGCTTGTAATGATGGTTCTATCCTCGTAATTTTAGCTAAATATATATTTCCCTTGAGTTGTTTAAAATTAAAATCTTCTCTATCATAATCCTGCAAAATATCATTTTCTATGAGTGCAACCCTTGTTTCTTCCTTAAATGCACCGTCTATTAATATCTTCTTACTCATATATCTCCAACTTTAAACATTGCATATAATACAATATTTGGCTCATCTTCTTTATATTAACAAAAAAACAACAAGATTCTCTTTATTCCTTATATACAAAAACAACACCAAAACTGTTTATTTGCAATGCAATTAATAATATAATAATCTATTCTTTAACTTCATTGCCATATATTGCAAATAAATTTTACTATGTATATTACACATACAAATTAGATATTATAACTAAATATTAAAAAAACAATAAATTTCTATAAATAAATTTTTATATTTAATGGATATATTAAGTTGAAATATAACATTAAATCCTAAAATATTTATTGTGGCTTATATATTTATATTGTAAAACAAAATAATAAAGAATATATTGATTTTTAAAAAGCAATATATATTCTTATTTGTATATTCATAAACTAATAAAGATATGGCAGATTTAAGTAGTATAAAAAATCAAGAGACACAATCTCAAGTTCAATCTCCTAATACAGAAAATGAAGATGAAAGAAGTTTAATAACTCTTATAATATTAAACGTTAAAGGTGTTTTAGCAAAAATAGCCACTTTTTGTTCAGAAAATAATATAAATATTGAAAAGCTTACAATATCAAATTTTAAAACAGATACAAGTTTGCAAAGAGCGGTTCTTTATGTTAGTGGAAACAGACTTAGAGTAAATACTTTATTAGAAAAATTTAAACAATTAGATATTATAAAATACGCTTCAAACTTTCAATCAAATAATTATATTGAAAGAGAATTGATGTTATTAAAAATATTAGACACAGATCCAGCACTTCCAAGAATAATGGATTTAGTAAATGAATATTCCGGTAATACAATTCTTTTTAGAGGTCATGTAATGATTTTTCAATTTACAAATGAAGAAGAAAAAAATGAGGAACTGACCCAAAGACTAGAAAATTTATCACAGAATATAGAGATATTAAAGAGTGGTTTAGTTGCAACATCTTTAGATGAAAAGATGAATAATTAATTGTAAGACTAGAATAATATTATAATCATATTATTCTAGTAATTAAATTTAATAGATATATGTATAATTTGCCAGATTATAAAAAAGCAAAAGATGCTTTACAAGAAGCTAATTTTCCAAAAGGTTTATTGGTTTTTGGTAGTGCAAGATTACCAATGGATGACCCTTATGTTAAGGAAGTAGAAGAAATTTCCGCAATATGTGCGAGAAGAATATTAGAAAAAAATAAAGACATTAGTTTTATAACTGGAGGTGGTCCTTCTATAATGACTGCGTGGCTAAAACCAGCTTTTCATTTAGGGGCAAAAACATCGGGTATGGCTATGCTTTTACCTCATGAAACCATAGAACAGCAATTACAATATTGTGATAAAAATACGTCGTTTATATTTGATAATTTTCAATCAAGAAAAACACTTATGATTGAATATGCAAAATGTATTATTGTATTTAAAGGTGGAACCGGAACTTTAGACGAATTATTTGAAGCATTAGTATCTATGAAAACAGGAAAAGTAAAAGAATTTCCAATTTTTATATATCCGTCTGATTTTTATTCTGATGTATTAAATTTTAAAAAATTGGTTGATGGCGGAACTCTTTCTGAATCTGATTTTGACACATTACATTTTATAAATTCAAAAGATGAATTATTAGAAAATTTATTTAATTTGATAGATAAATAATTTTTACTTTTAATAATAAAAAATATTGAAAGTTTTTTTAATTATTTTATAATTATAATATATTTAATATTATAAAATAGATATGAATGAAAATAATAATGCAATCAATTTAAATAAGAATAAGAAATATATGGATCAGACACTAGAAGAGAATCAAAATTTTGAACAATTTAAAGATACTAAACTAGAAGAAAAAAAGCAAAAAGAACAAAAGGTATCTATTTTTAGAAAGATAATAAGAAGATATGTAAAATATTTAAAATCTGAGTTTGCCGATCTAAAAATGACTTTAAAATTTTTACTTGTTAATCCTGCACAAAGAATAAAGGAGAATATACAAAATGCTAAAAATCAAAAAATAATAATAGACGAAAATAGGAAAAAAGAAAGAGAAAATTTTATTAAAACAGCTCATATTTTAAATCAAAGCGAATTAAATAATATAAGCAAAGCTTTAAGATCATTTAGGGGCATTGCCATATCAGATAAAAAGCAAAATAAAGTAATGGGTGTTAATAAAAAACAACAGAATAATTCTTTATCAAAATAATAATTTATTTTTTCAATATAAAAATATAAATTCTTAAAGTATATTAATATTTAAGAGTTTATATTTTTCTATTCCATTTCAATTTTAATCCTAACATTGCTATTATATTTTTCGCTTAAAACAATTTTTCTAAGCAATTTTTGAATATTTACATTTTTTGTAGTTTTAACTATTATATTAAAACGAAACATTTTTGCTAGCTTCGCCATCATGGCAGGAGCAGGTCCCAAAATTTCAATATTTTCATTTATTGGGAATTTTTGAACTATTTTTTTTGCAACTCTATAGGCCAATATTTCTTTCAATGATGAAATAGATATTGTCGCCATTTTGCCAAAAGGTGGAAAATTGCCTAATTCTCTATTTTGCTTTTCAAAATCCAATAGCAATTCTTTATCTCCATTTTTTATTGCCTGCAGAATCAGATTGTCAGAATTGTAGCTTTGAAAATAAACTCTACCTTTTTCTTCTTCTCTTCCTGCCCTTCCTGAAACTTGAGTTAGCAGCTGATAAGTTCTTTCGCTAGCCCTAATATCACCACCAAATAGACTTGCATCGCTGTCAAGTATTCCAACCAATGTCAATTTAGGAAAATGGTGTCCCTTTGCCACCAATTGCGTCCCTATTATTATATCAACTTCATCATTTAGAATTTTATTAACAATTTCCTCAAGCTTTTTATTTGTATCAGTAGTATCACTAGCCATAATTATTGTTCTAGCATCAGGGAAATATTCTTTAACTTCTTTTTCAATTTTTTCAACACCCGGTCCAAACTCAATTAAATTTTCACTTCCGCAGTGCGGGCATCTCGGCGGCTTTTCAATAAAATATTCACAGTGATGACATATCAATCTATTGTTTGATTTGTGATAGCTTAAATTGCATGAGCAATTAGGACACTGAAATTTTTCACCACAATCAGCACATAAAACAACAGGTGCATAACCTCTTCTATTCAAAAAAAGCATTGATTGTTTATGATTGGCTAAATTGTTGGCCAATTCTTCTTTTAGTATTTTAGAGATATAATTATCTTTTTTTAGCTTTTCACCCTTAAGATTAATAATTTTAATGTCCGGCAAAACAGCTTTTCCATATCTGCTTGGCAAATAAACTTTCTTATATTTTCCTTTATCTATATTTATTAATGTTTCTAGACTTGGCGTTGCTGATGACAAAACTATTGGCATATCATTAATTTTTGCCCTGACAATAGCCAAGTCTCTGCCGTTATAGCAGCCATTATCGCTTTGTCTATAGGATGCGTCATGTTCTTCGTCAACAATTATCAATCCTAATTCTTGAAAGGGCAAAAATAATGCAGAACGCGTCCCAATGACAACTCTTACATCGCCGTTTAATACGCTTTTAAATATGTCGCTTTTTCTGCTTTCCGTAATTTCCGAATGCCATACGGCAGGTTCAAAATTAAACTGCTGTTTAAATCTTAAAATTAATTGGCTTGTTAAAGCTATTTCGGGAAGCAATATAAGAGCTTGCTTATTTGTTTCTTTTAGAAGCTTTGCAATTAAATGAAAATATACCTCAGTTTTTCCAGAACCCGTGGTTCCTTCTAAAACAAATACACCATAATTTTTATTTCTATAAATCTCATCAAATGCCTGCTGCTGCTCGTCTGACAGTTTATTTAGATTAAATTCGCCTATATTTTGAATAAATTTTTTTTCATCATAAACTTCGTCAATTACTTCATCTCGTATAAGATTTTTCAAAACTCCTTCACCAACATTGCAATTATTCAATATTTCCTGCTTTGTAGCCACTTTATTATTTAAATAACGAACAACTGCCTGCTGCTTTTGAGTCAGTATTCCGTATATTTTTTTAAATTGTGTATTATTGCTAGATGCTGTGTTATTGCTTGTTTCATTTTGAACATCACCATTCACCACCTTTTGCAAATCATTGCGTCTATCTCCATAAAAATCGTCATCCATGCCCCCATTAAATTCATTTTCTCCTCCACTTTGAAATTCAGCATCTGTATCTCCGCGAAACTCACTATCTATTTCCCTATGAAAATCCTCCTTTAATATCCTGTGAAAACTATTTTTTGTCTCTCCGTAAAAACTATCATCTACCCTAATGTAAGTATCACCATTTACCACACTATGAATATCACCCTCTACCCCCCCGTGAATATCACTCTCTCCCCCCCCGTGAATATCACTCTCTCCCCCCATGTCAAAATCATCATTCACCCCCCTGTCAAGGGGGGCAAGGGGGGTTCTATCTACATTATTTCCATTATCCATCGCCACTCCACACCCTTTAGCTTTCAAAACACATGAATTTTCATTTATTTTATTTTTTCTACTAGTAAACTCAATAAACCTTTTATCCAAACAATATTTTTTTTCCAGCTTGTCTTTCAAAAAATTAATGGGAGTTATAACCATTTTTAAAACATTTCCAAGTGGAATTAGATTGTATTCAGCCGTCCATTTTATAAAATCTATTAGTTCTTTTTTAATTGGCTTGATATTTATTTTTTCCTTAACATCCTTAAGTTTGATTTCATCTCTAATTTCAATATCCGTTTCTATAACTAAACCAACAAAGGTCTTACCGCCGAATGGCACGCGAACAAAATCTCCAACCTCCAATTCAAAAGAAGAGTTGTAGGAAAATGGTTCATTTAATGCTAAAGGTATTATAACATTTACTATCATAAAAACAAATGTATATTAATTTTAAGAATTGTCAATTTAAAAATTATAAATAATAAATTTCTTTATATTTAAAATTTTTGTTATAAATTATTAGGTATATTAATAATAGATTAAGAAATAGGAAATGACAGTAGATTATAAAGATTTAGGTTTTGTAAACACAAAAGAAATGTTCAAAAAAGCATATGAAGGAAAATACGCAATTCCTGCCTATAATTTTAATAATATGGAACAATTACAGGCAATTATTCTAGCATGTTTAGAAACTCAATCACCTGTTATACTTCAAGTATCTGCAGGTGCTAGAAAATATGCTGATTCTGATATGCTAAAAGGCATGGCAAAAGGTGCAATGGATATGATGAAAAGAGTTGCAAAGGAAAAAGGTTTGAAAGAGATACCTGTTGCATTGCATTTAGACCATGGCGCAAACTTTGAGATTTGTAAGGATTGTATAGATGCCGGTTTTTCAAGCGTTATGATTGATGGTTCTTCTCTTCCATACGAAGAAAATGTTGCTATGACTAAAAAAGTTGTTGACTACGCACATGCACATAATGTAACAGTTGAAGGCGAATTGGGTGTTTTAGGAGGTATAGAAGATGATGTTGTTGCTGAAAAATCACACTATACAGATCCAAATATGGTTGAGGATTTTGTTAAAAGAACAGGAGTTGATAGCTTGGCAATTTCAATTGGAACCTCCCATGGTGCTTATAAATTTAAAGTTGATAGAGAAGAAGACATTCCAGAATTAAGATTTGATATACTTGAAGAAATTTCAAAAAGATTGCCGGGTTTTCCAATTGTATTGCATGGTGCAAGTTCCGTTCCACAAGAAGCAGTTAAAATAATCAATGAAAATGGCGGTGATATTGAAAAAGCATTCGGCGTTCCTGAAGCTCAATTAAGAAAAGCTGCATCTATGGCTGTTTGTAAAATAAACGTTGATAGTGATGGCAGATTATGGATGACCGCAGCTATTAGAAAATTTATGAAAGAAAACCCAAGCAAGTTTGATCCTAGAGAATATTTAAAACCAGCTAGAGAAGCATTAATGAAAATGTATATGGCTAAGAATGAAAACGTTTTCGGATCTTCAAATAAAGCTTAATAAATAAATATTTTAATTTTTCCCATATATAGGGAAAAATTAAAATTGATATATTATTTATTAGAACATCAACTCTACTACATCACCAATTTTATGGTTTTTTAAAATTCCATCATGCAATTTTACAGTTAAATAATTTTCTGTTCTACCAGTGGTTTCATTTTCAATCAAAACCTGATGAGAAAATTTTGATTGTTCTTTTGTAAAATCTTCTAATTGAATTTGTGCAATTGCCCTCAGTTCCTTTGCCCTTCTTCTCCTAGTTTCCATTGGCACTTGTTCCATTAATGCTGCAGGCGTATTTTCTCTTACTGAGTAGGGAAAAATATGTCCAAAAACCAAACCGATTTCTTCAATTAAGCTATAAGAATTTTTGTGCATGACTTCTGTTTCTGTTGGAAAGCCTGCTATTAAATCGGCACCTATAGCTATATTTTTTCTATATTTCTTTATTTCTTTGCAAAATTCTATAACCTGTTCTCTTGTATGTCTTCTTGCCATTCTTTTTAATATGGTATTATCACCGGACTGTAAACTTATATGAATATGTGGCATGACTCTTTTTTCATTAAACAGAACGTCCTTTAAGTCGTCATTAACATCAGCTATATCAAGAGAAGACAATCTTAATCTTTGCAAATCTGTTTCCTGCAATATTTTTTTCATTAGCTTTCCAAGATTAATATCTTCATCAAGCCTCTTTCCATAATCTGTAATATCTATGCCTGTCAAAACAATTTCATTATAGCCATTTTCAACAAGCCTGTTAATCTGTTCTATAATTCTATGGGATGGTATGGAAATGCTTTTTCCTCTTGCTAATCTTGTAGCACAAAAGGTGCAATGGTTATCGCATCCACTTTGAATTTGAATAAATCCTCTAGTTTTTTCTTCAAAACCTGTTATTAATTGCGGTGCAAGTTCGTGTAATTCCAATATATTGCTTATCAGAATTGGTTTATCATTTTTATTGTCATCGTTATCAAAATCCAATGATTTTATTGGTGATTTATAGCTATGGATTTCCTCATCAAAATCATCATCTTCATCACAGCAGCATTCTTCTTCATCATCACAGTTGCAATCATCATGATCGTGATTGCATTTGCAATCTTCTTTGTTTTCATGGTGATGTCCACAATTGCATTTATGATCTTCATCATCGTGATGATGGCCGCATTTGCATTCACCATTACATTTGCAACTATGGTTTTTTTCTGCTTTTTCAATTAATGGAATTAACAGTTCATAGTTATTCTTTTGCATTTTGTCTATATTTCCAAATACAAAATCAACCTCTTCCATTTTGCTATAAATATCGCCATTGGTTTGTGCTGCACAACCTACAACGCCAATTATGGCATTAGGATTATCTCTTTTTTCTTTTCTAATGGCTTGTCTAAGTTGTTTTTCTGCCTCAGCCGTAACAGTGCAGCTATTAAAAATAGTTATATTTTTATCCTTTAGTTTATCATTTTCCTGAAGAAAAGTTTTTATAACTTCGCTTTCATAGGTATTTAATCTGCACCCAAATGTTATTAATTTTATTGCCATTGCATTAATTTTATTTGATAATAAAATTATAGCTACAATATTTTAAAAAACAATAGATACTTATAAACCATATTAATTTGTAAATGCTATATAAAAATTTTTTCCTTCCGTTTCATTTTTTCTTTTTATATAATTTCTTTTTTCTTTTATAGCTTCTTCATGGTCTTTTATATAATTTTTAATAGCCCTATTACTTTGAATAGTATCTTGTGCTGATATTTGTAAATTATTTAAAGATTCTAATATTGCAGAAACTTTTAGTAATTTAGTAGTTTCATTTGCATTGTTTTGCACAGCTTTATTTAATTCATCCAGTAAATTAAAATTTTTATTAAAAGCATTTTTTTTATATTCAGATATTATTGAAAAATTTTCTAAAGTGCTACTTTTTTCTTTTTCTTTATTTTTAGACCATTCTTGTTCAATAGCAAAATATATATTTTTATTAAGTTCTTTTAATTGGGACATAGTATCATCTAAACCATCACCCATATTTTGCCATACTATTTTCTCAGTGTTTTGAGATATTTGTTCTTCCAAATATTTAATTTTATCTAATTGTTGTTTTTCTTTTTTTAATATTTCTAAATTATTTTTTAGTTCTTCTGTTCTATTAAAAATTTTAGTTTTAAAAGCGTTATATATTTCTGTTATTAATCTATCATTATTTTTTTGAAAATTTGAAAAACATACAGCTTTTTTATTAGCATAGAATTGACCAATTTTTTCTAATTTTTTATCTCCTATAGAAATAACGTCAATTACATGTTCTAATATTATATATTTTGTTATATTGTCTATTTTATCAGTATGATAATTATAATATTCATTGTGATGTTCGTTTTGATCTCCATGTATTCTTCTTAAAGCTGCTGCTATTTTGTTAAATGTGAATTTAAGATTTTTATCAATATTATTAATTTTTGATAGATATTCCTGTGATATATAATGTTGAATAATCATTTTATCATCAAGTTTATCTGAATCATGCTTTGATAATTGATCTTCAAGATGAATTTTATAATCATTCAATAATTTTTGTTCATCTTCTGAAAGCATATTTAATAAATTGAATTTATTAAATAATCTATAGTATTGAATTATTCTTAATTGATGATCTATTAATGCTTTAAATATAGAGAATAATATTTTATCATCTGCTAGGAAGAAAGTATTTGAAGCAAAATCTTTTAAATTATTGTTTGTTTCATTAGATAATGTTTTACTAGATAATCTTGTTGAATTTTCTACTGATTCGTCATTAATTGGAAATTGAAAATCTTTTAATGCTTTATCTACAGAATTATATAAATCTTCTGAAATTGATTTTAGACTTTCTTTGTCGGCATTTGATAATTCAAATAGATTTATGTTGTTTGATAATTTAGTATCCATAATTTAAATTTATTATAAGCTATTGTATAAATTGTATAATAATGATAAAATTAAATCAAGCAAAATCGTCCGAATAAAAATTAATTATTTAAAAGTAAAGTTTTTGTAAATAAAGCTTGATTATTAAAAAAAATGTTTTAAAATGTTTACCGTATATGTATTCGGACTACTCGCCAGTCGAATGTAGGAGAGTTAACATATGTTAAGTAGCGGGTGTAGCTCAATGGTAGAGCTCCAGCCTTCCAAGCTGATCACGTGGGTTCGATTCCCATCACCCGCTCCATTTTTATATATTATTAATATCTAAAGATTGTAAGAAAAATGGCAAAAGAAACTTTTGATAGATCAAAAACCCATGTAAATATTGGTACAATTGGCCACGTAGATCATGGTAAAACTACTTTAACTGCAGCTATTACTAAAGTTTTAGCTGAACAAGGTGGCGCAGAATTTAAAGGATATGATCAAATTGATAATGCTCCTGAAGAAAAATCTAGAGGTATAACTATTAATACTTCTCACGTTGAATATTCAACAGGCAAAAGACATTATGCTCACGTTGACTGTCCAGGACACGCAGACTACGTTAAAAACATGATTACTGGTGCTGCTCAAATGGATGGTGCTATATTGGTTGTTTCTGCAGCTGATGGTCCTATGCCTCAAACTAGAGAACACATCCTTTTGGCTAAACAAGTTGGTGTTCCTTACATCGTTGTATTCTTGAACAAATGTGATATGGTTGATGATCCAGAATTATTAGATTTAGTTGAAATGGAAGTTAGAGATTTATTAACTTCTTATGGATTCCCTGGTGATACTATTCCTATCATTAAAGGTTCAGCTTTAAAAGCATTGGAAGGTGATAAAGGTGAATTAGGTGCTCAAGCTGTTATTAAGTTAATGGATGCTGTTGATTCATATATTCCAGATCCTAAGAGAGATATTGACCACCCATTCTTGATGCCTATTGAAGACGTTTTCTCAATTTCTGGAAGAGGAACAGTTGTTACAGGTAGAGTTGAAAGAGGTATTATAAAAGTTGGTGATGAAATTGAAATCGTTGGTTTAAGACCTACTCAAAAAACTACTTGTACTGGTGTTGAAATGTTTAGAAAACTTTTGGATCAAGGACAAGCAGGTGATAACGTTGGTATTCTTTTAAGAGGAACTAAGAGAGAAGAAGTTGAAAGAGGACAAGTTCTTGCTAAACCAGGTTCAATTACTCCACATACTGAATTTGAAGCAGAAGTTTATATTTTAACTAAAGAAGAAGGTGGAAGACATACTCCATTCTTTAAGAATTATAGACCTCAGTTCTATTTTAGAACTACAGACGTTACAGGAACTGTTACTTTACCAGAAAGTGTAGAAATGGTTATGCCTGGTGATAACGTTAG
>CALXSB010000081.1 GCA_944391005.1 uncultured Rickettsiales bacterium
GCGGCTCTCCGATAGGCAGGCTTGCCGTTTGGCCGGCTTAAAGGGAATAACAACAATCGGCTAAGTATGTAGAAGTCGCCGCTTCAAGTTTTTCGGACAGGGGTTCAACTCCCCTCAGCTCCACCAAAAAAAGGACGTCCTGCAAGGAACGTCCTGTTTTTTTGGTAAAACAGAGGGGAGTGCAGCCCTGTGCAGGATTGTGCCTGCGACAGGCTGCACGCGATTGCACCTTTCGGTATCCCCTGACGGTAATCGCTGTAAGGCAACTCCCCTCAGCTCCGCCAGTCAAAACCTAAAACGAACAACTATTAAGTGAAAGTAGTTTTAGGTTTTTTCTTTCTTGTTTCACTGGTTTGTTTTCAAAGTGTTGAGAAAACGCTACCAATTTCAAATAAAGATCGCATACAAAATGGCGTTAAAACTCAGAGCATGCCGCGCGATCCCGTGAGCTTTAAGTTTTGCCATGTTCCGTATTTTGCTTATGGCGTGTGCTTGTTTGGGCAAGGCGTAGCTGAGCCCACTTGTCTATGACAAGTACACACCACGGTGCGATTTTAAGAAAAAACAAATTCTATAAACACTAAAGTACTTATGTGTTGTGACTTAAAGTCGGTTGTGAAAAAAGTCACTTTTTATTATAATATATTTTGAAGGAGATAATTATGGATATTAAAATATGGGTAGGGCGGAGAGTAAAAGAGTTGCGTAATAAACTTGGGATAAGCCAAGAGGAACTTGCTAATTTGGTTGGGTTGGATAGAACCTACATTACAAGCGTTGAATGTGGCCGGCGAAATATATCGATTGTAAATATCGAAAAACTTGCAAAGGCGCTCAATGTAACGTTAAGCGAATTTTTTGAAGGCTAATTTTAATTTAATGTAGAATACACAACTTTCAAAAGATGAAATTAAATATATTACAAGGAACAAGTGCGATATGAATTTATGGATACTTACAGAAGAACGCCCCAAGAACTCGGTAGTCCTCATAATTCTCCAAGAATACTGCAAAATCAAGAACGAACAAATAAATTTTGATGAAATTATGATCCTACCTAAGACGCGAAATGGCTTATTTGCCTTTGAGTATGCGGTTCAAGGGGTTTCTGTTAGTAACATCAATGAAATTAATATTAAAATAGTAAGTGGCTATTCGAGTTTCATGGACTATATGCTCATTGAACAAGAAACGGTGCCTGTAAATCATTCGCTAAATAACATCGTGTTCTTAATGGAAGAAACTAAAACAAGCGATGCCGAATCAAGGAATACTGGAATTGGACAAAGGGCTACTAAATTTACGTATGCAAATTACTATTGTCCCCATGTCCCCAAATATATGCTCTATAATGAAGAGGCAACATCAGATGAAGATAGGACACCTACGCAAACCAATATATTTGGAACGAATATGCTCTTGGCGCAAGACGTAAAGTTTATTGGAAAAACTATGACTCACTTCGCCGCTTTTACTACTGTTGATGAAATGATTGCATTCAAAGGTCGCATGCGTTTACCAAACAAGACCAATATTCCTATTTTATTAGAGAAAATATCGAATGATACAATTACCATATCCGGTCGTTTAACCAAACCAAAAGATGCAGGTAATATAGGTCATGATCCTAATATTGGAACAATCACTTGTATTGCAAGTACATTGAGAAAGCTTGGTTGGACGAAAAATATAGTTGTTACAAAACATGGTGTATCTCAAAATTATGCTTCAAAAAACAGTGGCAATAAGTTTATAAGGATTTGCAAAATCTTAAATATTAAATTAGAAGGTATTACATTGCCCGACAATGTCGATCTTCCAGAATATTATTGGCAATATGCCATATCATCTGAAAAAGTGGCTTCGATTTTACTACATTTGACTTGTCAATATGCGGGTATTCATGGAATATATGAAAACCATGCAGGCTGTGAAAGAAGTTATTTTAGAGAAGCTGACGGGAGTTTTACAACCTTACATAAAAAAGATGCTGGTGGAAGAGATAATCTTCTTTTGCCAGACGTTGTATTAAGAAATGATGCAACTAAAGAAATTTATCTTGTAGAAGGTAAAATGCATAATAAACTTGCAGAAGGACTATCTGATATTACGAGTTATGATGCAATAGAAAATGAGCATATCAAACGTAGTTATCCTGGATATACTATTACAAGATGGGTTACTTTGTTTGGTGGAGAAAGCACAACGCTCCCTCATGGAGCTGTTTTGATTCTATGCAACAATCAAGGTAAAGTTATTATCAATCCAAATGCTCCGCAAGCCATTATAGATGCTTTTCGTAAAATCGGAATCAACTAATACTTTCTAAAATTAAGACGTATTGAAGCATCTGGTTTGTTACAAAATCAAAGGGTAACCATATGGGGCAATTTTATCGTTTGGTTTGCCCAAATTTTTGAACCACGAAAATACAATTGTTATAGCCGAAACCAGCTTAAGATAGTTTTTCATATAGATCTCAATAATTAGTAATAAGCACTTCGATGGATGATGTATCTTTACTTTTATATTGATAGTTACAATTTGAATAATCACTATTTATGTAGTGAATATTATATTTCTTACACCACTCTATAAGCAGCTTGTTTTGAACGCCTTTATGTGATAAGACATTAGAGAGCGCAAATTTGATATCTCGGTTATTTGCTTCATCAAGATACTCATGCAAAGCCTTTTCTTCATCAATTCTCCAATCATGGAAACCTCGATTTCCATCATTATATGACCCATTAGTAATTAAATACGGTGGATCGCAATAGATAAAATCGTTTTCACCTAAATTATCTAATGATATTTCTCTAAAATCTCTTGAGTAAAACTCCAAATTTTTTTTCTTCATTTCTTCCATAAAAAGAATTAGGTTTTGTCTCATTGTTTCAGAGAAGTGACTTCTGTTTCGGCCAAAAGGATTATTATATTCCAAATTACTATTGAAACGAAATTGATAATTAAAAGAAAAGCTTGATAAGGTCAAAAGGTCGATAGGATTGTGATTTGCATTATAAAAATCTCTAAATGCCTTAAATCCTTCCTCGTTTTCTTTTGATAAACCGTATTCTGCAATTTTTTCATCAATGCGTTTTAATACAATATCAATATCGGCATAAGCAAGTGTCCTAACCATTTCAACCACAAGATAATTTAAGTCGTTACATATGGTCTTTTGTGCATTCACGTTTACGGCAACATTAAAGCCACCAGCGAATAGATCAATAAAAGTAGAAATATTTTGCGGGAAAAGAGGCATTAATTGTGGTAAAAGTTTATATTTTCCCCCTATATAATTCATAGGGCTTTTTATAAATCTTTTTTTGTCAATATTATCTGCCAGTTTATATTGTGTCTCGGTTCTTTTTATTTCTTCACTTGACGATCGTAAAACATCTTTTTTTGCATAAAAAATATACTCGCAGTGTTCTTTTTTTACTTGTTCTAATTTACCTTTATATCGCGCATAAGGAATTTCATACTTTTTAATGCTTTCCACAATACAGTGTTTAGATAAAATTCCTAAGATTTCGTCAACTGACAATAAACCATCGTCGCTATAACTTATGATTATATGCTTAAAATCAGCATTCTTAATTAAATCATCAAAAGCTTCTTTTACTTTTGACCTAATACAATAATTTGATTTTTCGTTAATATAAGGGCGAACTCCTGTAACACCTTTAACGCTTGGAGAATCGTACTTTGCAATGGTTTCTAATACATGATAGTTCGGCAAATATTGTCTATCATTATATGGCGGGTCAATATATAAAATATCTCCGCTAATTTTTCTAATCAATTCATTGGCATCTTCGTTATAACAAATATTTCTACGCTGATTGTTGGTTACAGCCAACTTAAACAGTTCAAAACGCTTAAATGCTCTTTTGTCCCATTTTTTTAAATAAGCGCCATAAGTACCTGTTGTATTAGAAACAAAAGGAACGCCTTCGATTAGACAAGCCAAAAGATATTTATATTCATAAGCATCTATTAATTTTTTGCTTTTCCACTCTTCAATGGTTGTTCGAATAAAATCAATTCTTTCTGCATTAGATTCTGTAATATACATGCGTCCGGCAGAACCCTTTGGAGAATATTCCTCTGTTATAAAACCATTAACCAAACGGTGTGGAAGTTCGCTAGATTCTAAATATGCAAAAGGATCCGGTATTCCTTTGGCTTGAAGTTTTTCAAAAGTAGGGACAATATTATTTTCAATAGTTGCCGCTGTTAATATGTAAGAAAAATACAATAGATCATTACTGATTATCTTATAATCTTGCTTAAAAAATCTTGACACTGCACCAGTACCAGAAAAAATGTCACAAAAGACTTCATTGTGATCAGTGCAGTTTTCATTAATAACTTTTTTAATGTTTGACAAAAGGTTTGTCTTGCTTCCAATAAATCTCATATTTTTACATCCTATAACATCCATGTGCTTTTATAATACAAGAATCTAGCAGATAAGTCAAGAGAAAATGACCATACACCTAAGTGTTTTCTTATACGCATTCAACCGAATTGACAAAATAACATATTTATTTTATAATTGTATAAAAGTTATAAATGTTATAAGGAGCAAGCATGTGTTTTCAAGATAAGATACGTTTTATAAGAGAAAGTTTAGGATTATCTCAAAAAGAATTGGCGACTAAGCTTGGAGTCGCTTTTGCGACTGTTAATCGGTGGGAGCAAGGGTTAACAACCCCTCAACCAAATATGGAAAAGAAAATAGACGATTTTTGTATAGCTAATAATATAATTGGGAATAAAAAGCGGAAAATAGGGCTTGAATTAATTTCTGCCACACAAATTGAAAATTGGTTTGCAAACAATCAGAGAACATCTCAAGAAATTTTTCCAGAGTTAGTGCAAAATTTAATAAAAGAAACATTAGCTAATAATCCATCTGAGATTAGGTTCCCTCATGGAGATAAAATAAATTCCGATGGTTTTGACGGGAAATTAAAAATTTTGGAATTTGTGTCGACATATATACCCGTTGGAGAAAGCGTCTGGGAACTTGGTGCTACAACAAAAACCCCCGCAAACAAAATCATTGATGATTACAAAAAACGAGATAAAAACACAGGCGCAGAAGAAAAGGAAGTGTCAACTTTCATTTTGGTGACTCCAGCATCACTTAGTACTGCATCCTTTAATAAGATACAAAAAGAAATTAAAACACATTCTTGGAAAGAGGTTAGGGTATATACTTCTATTGAGTTATGTGATTGGTTATCTAATTGCTTGGCCACCACTATTTGGTTTTATAAAGTTATATGTGGAAAAGATTTGTTATTAGATACTCTTGCCTCTGCTCATTACAAGCTAAAAGCATCCACAACACCTCAGCTTTCGTCCAAAATTTTTACAGCTTCAAGAAAAAATCAAATAGATGAACTAATAGAAGCTATAAATAATAAAAAGGTTATAAAAATAGCTGGTCCCTCTTTTTATGAGTCGTATGGCTTTGTCCTTTCAGCCATGATTGAGAGCAATATAGAAGAGAATAATATGAGAACTGTAATTTGTAATGATTATACTTCATTACAAAAAATTAATGCGTTAACTAAAAATAAAATTTTAATCTTAAATGACACTATTTCTAATTATAATTTTGCAGATTCTCAAAATATCATTATTTTAATATACGGAAAAGATACGGGCGATAATAAAATAGATATCCTTTTAAATCATAGAGCACAATCCGTATTAAGTGATGTCTTGAAGAACGATATGAATGTTTCTTCTAAAAAGATCAGCCAATTAGCGCATTTTGCAAAAAACAATGTTTTTTTAATAGCAAGAGAACTTGAGAATGAAAGTTCTCACATAACTAATCCTTGGCGCAATAGAAGTGATTTGCCATCGCTTATTCCGATATTAATGTTAGGGAAAATTAACGTTAAAAATAAAGCAGATAAAGATATTTTGAGTTCTTTTTTAATGAATGGCGAAAATGTTGACCAATATATCGCACAAATAAAGGAATGGGAAAATATTGATAATAGCCCAATTTTAATTTATGGAGACTATATTAAGGTCAGCCTAAAAGAAGAACTTTGGTGTTCAATTAAAAAAAACATTACAGAACAAACAGAATTAACACTGTTTGAAAATATTAAAACTATTTTTTCAACTTATAACCCAAAATATGATTTACCTAAGGAGCAGCAATTTGCACATCAAATCTATAACAAGACGTGGAAATATAATAAATATATTATCGAGGGGCTATTGGACTCTTGCATCTTATTGGCAATATATAATAATAAACAAAATGAGATAGATATTTTGTTTAATCAAATATTAGAAGGTATATCATCAAAGAAAAAAGTCCTTACAATAGCAGACTTTATGAAATTAATAGCAGAATGCTCTCCCGAAAAGTTCATTTCATATATTGAAAAAGAAATTAAAAAAGATAATAGTCTTATATGGGAATTGTTTGCTAATAATGATATAGATTGGCTTATTGGGGGTGGCCATAAGTATTGCAATTTATTGTGGGCACTTGAAATGTTGTGCAAATTCGACAAATATAAAATTAGAGCGTGCAATATTCTTTTACAGTTAGCGAAAAAAAACTTTTCATATAAAATATCGAATACTCCAGCAGAAACTCTTGAGAGTTTACTGTGGTTACACAACAACAAGAACGCTTTAAGTATAGGAGAAAAATTATTATTTATTGAACAAAATATTGAAAAACACGGCAAGGTTTTTATACCCTATGCAATAAAAATAATTTTCAAAACTTCTGGGTTTTTGTCGGATTCTTCGATTAAATGGAGAGACCCTGAATTAAAAGACGAAGAACTAACTTATCCCATACTTTACAATTCAATAGATAGAGTAGTTGAGGCAACATTGAATAAAATTGAATATTACGATATTTCCATTATTAAATCATTGATTGACAAATATTTATTTATGCCGTGCAACACTTTTGAAAAAATTATTAAGTATATAACTGAAACATATAGCAAAAACACTTCAGAAGCAACATGTTTGTATGAGCACCTATTAATAAAAAGATATAGTGCTATAAAATATCATAAAGAAACAGCACCGCAGTTCATTGAAATCATAAACCCGATTATTTCTCAATTTAAACCGACAAAGGAGATAGAGGCGTCATTAATATATTTTAAGCATTTTGGATACAACGATTGTCCGATACTAGAAACTATTGATGATGATTTTGAAAAAGAAGAACATGCAACCAGAAAATTTCAACATGAATTATTAGATAATTTATTAAGTAATTACGAACATAATAGTGTATTGAAACAGATTGTTGGCGTTTTGCCAAACAATGGTAGAGATGGAGACTTTTTATCGGATTTCAACTTAAGTGCGGAAGATAAAAATTTTGTTATTGTTGAGTTGTTGAAGTTGAAAAAGTATCATGCTTTGTCTAATTTAATTCCATCTTACACAGATAAAGAAAAAAATCTCTTTATAGATGGACTTGAATGTCAAGTACTAAAAGAACTAATACCATTTATTCAAAATGGAGACTTTGTTCCTGAAAGAATTTTAAAAAGCGAAGAATTAACGAAATTATTTTATAGACACAGATACATTAACGAGCGAAGGACCCCAAGCGAGCTATCACTAATAAAAAAATACAACCCCGCTGCATATTTTCAATGGGTTTTATATGAACAAAAAGAAGAAAACTGGGATATGCAAGAAATAATTTCAGTTATGTGCAATATTAACAAAGATAATATCTCTCCATCAAACTGTACTTTGATTGAAGAAATATTGTTAAAATTAGATAACAATTATTATAATGATGACATGGTTCGTTTAGAGTTCGCATTTTTGCCAATTTTTGGTGGGAAAGAACTTCCTAATGGTATTCGTAAATATTTCTTAAACAATCCAGGCGAATATTTATCTGTTGTAGAAGCTAAAAATGAAGATAAATTTTCAAGACAAATAAAATATGAAATTATAAGACATATGAGTTTCCCCAATGATTTTACTACGCAACAAATTATGTCGTTTATAAATGTTCTCTTGCGCAACGCTTCGGGAGATAGTATAAGAGATAAAGCTATTCGGCAACATCTTGGTGAGATTATTGCTCGCTCATATGTACACACAAAAAATGAGTATTTACCTTTATCACTAAAGCAGTTGTTAGAAACAATAAACGATTTAGAGGTGAATCGTGGAGTTTATATTGGGTATGAAAATAGTCGGGGCGTAAGGACTGTAACTGACGGTTCACCAGAATTGGAACAAGCCTTAAAATTAGAGGCAGAAGCTCAATCGTGTGAGATAGCTTTCCCTGCGGCAGCTTCAGTGTTACGAATGATTGCACGTTCACGCAGAAATGATGCTGCACAAGATAAAGAGGAAAGGCTGATTATAGACGGAATTCTGTAATGATTATCTGAATCTTTATGTCCAAGAAATAGCACCTATAATGTAAATGGTTCGATTTTCATTATACTTGCTCCACCAAAAAAAAAGGACGTCCTGCAAGGAACGTCCTATTTTTTTGGTAAAACAGAGGGGAGTGCAGCCCTGTGCAGGCTTGTGCCTGCGACAGGCCGCACGCGATTGCACCTTTCGGTATTCCCTTGGCGGCAATCGCTGTAAGGCAACTCCTTCAGCTCCACCATCTGAAAAGATTCGCATTTTGCGGGTCTTTTTGTTTGTGGGCAGTAAAACCAAGGTGGTGTTACCGGTTTAACGTAAATACTTTTTAAAAAATTATAAAAAGGTTGATTTTACAACGTTCATAC
>CALXSB010000082.1 GCA_944391005.1 uncultured Rickettsiales bacterium
ACAAAATTTTTCAATGTTTCCATTTTATCAAGTTTATATGTATAGCATATTCCGCATTTATTCAGCAATCTTAAATTACAATTTTCGCATTCGTTAGTAATAAAAGACAATCTTGCATATAAATCTATCTGATTATAAAAATATTTTTCGAGATTAGTTAACGTTCTGTATTCGAAAATGGGTTTTTTCAAATATTTTGATAATCCGAAACATCTTACGGCTGTCATATCCGGTAAAATATCAACAACAGGAGCACAGGTTTTGCAGCTTGCTATTGTACCGGGAATTTTATTTTGTTTCATTTTTTTCGCCAGTTCTGATAATTGTATTAGTATTTTTTTATCCTCCAGCGTATAAAAACAATCCGGAAATGAGTTACAGTCAAAATAAGGAACTATTTCTTCTTTTAAACAATCTTTAAAAAATTCAAATAAGAAAGGCTTAAATTTTTTGAAACTGCTTATTATATCAAAAGTATTTTCTTTTATTTCATTGGGAATTGCCACCGAAAATCTTAATGAATGGCTATTTATTGATTTTAATAAACCAAATATATATGAATAATTTAATTTATCCGAATAAAGATTTATTCCGAGAGTGCATTTGTCTTTTAATAAGTTATAAGTTTTCAGGATATTTTCTTCTAATTTTTTATAGCTTTTTCCTATATCCTCAGGCGAATTACAATTAATAAGAATACTATATTTATCTTTGTTTAGCTTATTAAGAAATTTGTCAATTTTAATGCCGTTGGTATAGATAATAATTTCTTTTATATTGTCATCATTATTGAGTATATCAAGTATTTTATTGAATTTGGGATGTAAAGTAGGTTCGCCTCCGATTAATCCAATTCTGGAGGTTCCGTCTTTTTTTATAAAATTCAAAATTTTTTCAAAATTCTCTAATGTAACTTCTTCGTTTTTCTTATTAACGAATTCATCAGCAAAGCAATAAGGACATTTTAAGTTACATTTACGTGTTAAAAATATATTAGCCATAGTAGCAGCTGTTCCTAACAATAATATATATAATATGAATAATTATATACTATTACTACCATAATAAGGAGGAGGGATTTTAAAGGATGCTAAAGCCGATGATGGTCCGATTTCAATTAAGTTATTATATATTTGCATGACTAAATCATCATTTACTTCACCTGTTTTAAGTAAGTAATCTAAATCTTCATATTCCTGCATGATATTACCTTTCTTTAATTATAATTTTAATAATTTTGTTAAATATCGTTCTGTTTTCTTATTTGGTAAATTGAAAAATCCAGAATAAGGAGTAAATGTCATTTCATTAAAATAAAGTTTATCTTTATACAAAATCCAATCAATTCTTACAAGTTTAAACTCTTTTGCTAATTCTCTTGATAAAGAAACAGCTTTAATAAGACCTGAGCTTATTTGTCTTTGTGTAAGCAAAAATCGAGAATTTAATACCAGATTGATATTTTCAAAATTTTCATTAAATACACAGCATAAAGGGGTATTTGCATATTTAATTTCCTGAAATATTTTTGGTTTTCCATTGAAACAATAAATTTCTATATCAAAAGGATAATTATCTTTATCAAATAAAACAGGTTCTACAAAAATTTGTGGTTTTATATTTTTGTATTGTTGTTCAAAAGCACTCCAGCCGAAAAAAGATTGAGATAACCAGCCTTGAAATCTCATTTTTACATAATTAAATAGTTTTTCTTCATTACAAAAAGATTTTTTGTCTTTTATGAGTGCATGCCACTTGCAACCATGATTTGTCTTTAAATAAAATCTGTCAGGAAGAATTTCAAAGGGTATTTCTTCAAATTGATTTCCAATCCATAATACCGGTTTTAGATATTGTGAACCGATTTTTTCTTTAATCCATTCCCGTACTAAAATCTTATCTGTCAGAGTTGTTTTTATAGGTAAATTATCATATATCTTTAACCATTGGATTTTTTCATTAAAGGTTTTTGGGTTTCTTAAATCCAATGTATATCCCATTTTATATTCAAAAATTTTTTTTAAGTATATTGGATATTCTTCTTCTGATAAAGAAATCAGAAAATTATAATCATAAGGCGGTGGATTTATATGTTTTTTACTTTGTAATTTTGAAAATATATTTAATGTTTTTTTCATGTTTAATCCTAATAATTTTATTTTTTATTAAATTTGCGTAGTTATTTAATGGGATGTAAAAATTATTGTATATTTTATAATTCATTTATAATTGCTGTAAACCTTACGCATGATTAAGATATAACAATTTTTACGTATTGTCAATACGTATAATCAAAATATTTAAAAATTTATGATTATTTAATGAATTCAAAGAAGATATATAAAAAATTAGGACATAATATAAAAAAACGCAGAATGGAACTGGGATATACACAACAAGAACTTGCTGATAAAATAGGTAAAGGTTTAAATTTTGTAGGAAAGATTGAGGTGGCTTTTTCAAAACCATCTTTTGATACAATAATTGATATATCTAATGCTCTGGATATAAAATTAAAAAATTTATTTGATTTTGATAAATAAGTTAAAAATCGAACCTAATAAAAACATTATATATTTTGTTTTACAAAATTTTTCAATGTTTCCATTTTATCAAGTTTATATGTATAGCATATTCCGCATTTATTCAGCAATCTTAAATTACAATTTTCGCATTCGTTAGTAATAAAAGACAA
>CALXSB010000083.1 GCA_944391005.1 uncultured Rickettsiales bacterium
TTAAATTATTTATTACTTTATTATTTATCTTTTTTATTTTTAATTTTTTAATTTATTTTTGATTCTTTACTGAAGATTAATTCTTAATTCTTAATTTCTTTTATCAACCCACCGCTGACTTCGTCAGCACCTCCCTTACGAAGGGAGGCGAACCCCCCTATCCCCCCTTCACAGGGGGGCTGAGAGGTTGTCTTCACAGGGGGGGGTGATGTTGAGTGTGGCCCTTCACAGGGGGAGTGAAGTTGTTGTTATCTTAACAGGGGGTTTTGGAAGGGTTTCACATGGGGTTTAAGATGGGTTTTACATGGTGGCGGAGATTGAGATTCACAGGGGTAGTGGAAGATGTGGTTCCTTCACGTGTGGCCGAGAGAGATACTTAACAGTGGGGCCGAGAGGGGCCCTTCACGGGTTAGTGGAGATGTAGTGATGCCTTCACAGTGGGGCGAAGATGTAGTGTTCCTTCACAGGGTGGCGGAGATTGAGATTCACAGGTGGTGGAAATAACAGAGATTCACAAGGGGATATGTGGTGCACCTTCACATGGTGGCTGAGAATTGGAGAATCCCTTCACAGTTTGGTTAAATTTGGAAAGCCTCTTCACAAGGTGGGAGATGAATGGTTTCCTTCACATGTGAGTGGATGATATTTTTTTCACATGTGGGATTGAATGAATGGTCCCATTGACATGCTGCTAGAGATGGGTAGTCCCTTTCACTGGGGCAAATTGGGAAAGCCCCTTTACAGGGGGCAGAGTTGGCCATTTACATGGAGGCTAGTTGGAAGACTCCCTTCACAGTTGGTGAGTAAAAGGAGTCTTTACAGCAGACTGGCGTTAATTCCCTGTGATATGGTTCCATAACTGTCAACTGTAAAACCGCATATTCTCCTGTCAAAGACTCAACGAATTTTCATCAGTCTGCGAAGGTGTATGTTTCTGTTCTGCCGCTATGTTAAGGAGGAAAATATTTGATCGGGATGTTTATATGGCCATAGCATATAGTCTAACTATGCTAAAAAGTTATTGTGTCCTATAATTCATGCTTTTGTCATGTTAATATTATTGGATTTATGTATAGTATTTATCTGCGGACTAATATAATAAATTAAAAAATTATTGAAAATGAAATAAAATTTTGTATAATATAGTCTATATTTTATTAATTTTGGAGATATAATGTATTTTTTTTATAATGAAAATTTGGACTATGATAACTATGGAGATGTTGAAAACCAATTTAATGAACGTGAAAATATAGAAGAAAGAAGAATAAATCAAGAAGATCAAAAGGAAAAATTTGTAAAAAATAATATTTTAAATAACTTTGTGTATTTGCCACGTTTATATGCGGAAAAAATGGAAAATATATGTGCTAATAGGCGTTATGATTATGATTATTGTATTAATGCATTAGCCTTTTATGCTATTGATTATATGAAAAATATTTTAAAGAAAGTTAGCAGTTATTATAATAAAAATAAAAATGAATTTTCAAAAAATTTAAAAAATGATCCGGCAATAGATATTGTTGTATATAAGGATATAGTGTCTAAAGCTAATAAAATATTGGAAAAATATAATAATATTTCTCAAATTTATTTTAATCTTTCAAATTTTAATATAGATGATAAAGAGTGTATTTTGGTTTCTAGAAATAATAGAGAAATAAATTTTAAATCTATTATATCAATATTGCATGATACAAATGCTCTAATAGCTAAACTAGCCTGCAGCAAATATTTTAATCAAGCATTGGAAGATATATTAAAAGAAAATAAAAACAATATTTGTAATGAAACATTAAGATTAATGATACAGAATACATCTTTTAAATCTAATGGAATAAATATATATAATAATTTTTCTGATGATTATAAATATTCTTTATTTTCTTTAATTCTATGCACTCAAAATAATATTCCAAAAGAGATAATAAATACGATTGTTGAAAAATCAATTGGAAGCGAATATTTTAATGATACAATGCTATGTATAATTGCATGCTCAGATTACAATATTCTAAATAGCGAAAAAATATTAACTACTGCATATAAAAATTTTAAATACAACGGCAGTAATAATATCAATCTTATTTTTGAAAATAATATTGAAGATAGTGATTATGCTTTTGTAAACAATGAAATTAAGCGTTTCCAGGAGAATAATTCTGAATTTTCTAAAGAAGAATTGGATAAAATTATTTTTAGAATTAATGAAAAACTTGATGATGTATTGAAAGCATCAAAAAATTTTTCAAATAATTCAAAGCAAATTACAAAATTATTTAGCAACATGTATTATCATATAATTGATAACAATCAAATAGTTCTGCAGAATAATCTCGCCCAAATCAATGAAATCAAAAATAAAATTATTAAATTACCATATGGCGAACAATCATTAGATGAAGTAAAATCAAAATCTAATAATACAATTAGAGTAAAAATCATAAATGAAGAAAATTACTTAAACAATAGTTCACCTAGCGGCAGATATCAATAGATAAAAATTATGGATTTTAATACTTTATAGGAATCGTATACAATATTTCTCTTCTATAACCTTTAAAATCCTTAATTTTTTTATATTGTTGATAATCATTTTCTTTTAAGAATTTTAAATATTTATTTAATTCTCCTTTTTTAAGATAATTTGATTTATCCTCTATAGAATTATATTCTCTATAGCAAACCAATTCATCAGTATTAATCTTTTCAAATATACAACCACAAAGAGTATATTTTTTAAGATTTTCTAAATTATTTATAAGACGTTCAACTTTTGCAAACCTTACAGCTATATCTTTTTTCGTTATACCACTTAGAATTTTAATCAAAACTCTATATTGTATTTCTATATCCAATTTTAAAAAATCATACAACTTTAAAGTATAATAATTATAATCTCTATTATATGAGTATACTACATTTTGTAATTCATCAACATTACTATCAAGTATCTTATTAGCCGTTTGAAGTATATCAATCGTTGAATTAATCCTTTTTATTATATTATCCTTTTCTTCAAAAGAATTTAAAAAACCCCTAATTTTATTTCTTAAATATTTTTCATCAGAATTACTTTCATCTTCAACCCATTTAATATCATTATCTACCAAATATTCCCTTAAATCTTCCTTTTTCAGATTTAAAAATGGTCGTATCAACGTAATATCATTTCTTTTTGAAACCATCTTCATTGATGACAATCCAGAAATTCCACTCCCTCTAAACAACCTTATTAAAAAATTTTCCGCCTGATCTTGAATATGATGCCCCAACAGAACATTATTAATATTATTCTTCTTACAAAAATCAAAAATTAAACTATACCTTGCCTCCCTTGCTATATTTTCAATATTTGCAGTTGGCTTATCCCCCTCCCACACCAATACATGATGTTCTATATTCTTTTTCAAAAGCAATTGATGAATATAATTAGCTTCTTCCGTTGAAGATGGCCTCAATTTATGATCTATTGTTAATGCAACAACTTTTTTATTATTTCTATTAGCCCAAAGATTTGCCAACAATGTCAGCGATAAAGAATCTATACCACCCGAAACCGCAACTAAAAATTTATTAGAATTTCGCAAACAAACAAGTTTATCAAAAATTTCAAAACATTTTTTGACAAAATCTTCTTCTCTATTTTGTAATATCATTACCATTAAAACAACAAAGCAACCGTTTCTTTAACATCTTCCGGCTTTGACAAACCACTTTCCTTAAAGCTTTCAAAAATTCCTTTTAGATTATTAAACAAATTAACTATATACTTCGGATCAGTAAAATATTTGTATATCAAAAAACCTATAGCTATACCCAAAAGTGTAGCTATTATTCTATGTGCTATCATTGTAGCAAATATACCCAAAAAAACTTTTGCAATAATAGATGTCATAACACAACTTATATTTACACTAAAAACATTATATTATATATTTATAAAAAATCAAGTCAATTCTTACAATACTTAAATTCTTTATTCTTTCATTGCCAACTTTTAATCTTTTTCATTTTTAATTTTTTAATTTATTTTTAATTTTCTGATGAATGGCAATTTCAATTTTCAATTTCTTTATTGTATAGTTCACCACATGTGTAATTTTTAATTCTTATTTTTTTTGTCAACCCACCACGCACCTCCATTATAATGGGAGACAAAAGGCCCAAGTAAGCTCTTAATCATTTTTTCAACCCACCGTTGACTTCGTCAGCACAGCAATTACAAATTGAGATAAAAGTTTGTTTTTAATTATCTTATCAACCCACCTGTCAACTTCGTTGACATCCTCCCTTACAAAGGGAGGCGAACCCCCCTTACCCCCCTTCACAGGGGGGTGGATTGGGCGGGGCCCTTTACAAGGGGTAAATGAGAAAAACCACTTGACAGGGAGTTAAGGGGATTTTTCTCTCAATTTTACCCACTGTTAAGTGGGTCATTCCAATCTTCTCCATGTGAGGGGTCCCTATCAGACTTCCC
>CALXSB010000084.1 GCA_944391005.1 uncultured Rickettsiales bacterium
TCGTTATTTTTATATCCACTGGTTTTTTTAAGAACCGGAGGGTATGGTTATGTCCAGAAATTTCGGTTTTAAAAGCCATTGGCTGTCTCATCACAGCATCTTCAACTTCCGGTTCACGGGTTTTTTACTATTTAGATTTTAAGTTTTTGAACTGTGGAATTATTTTTCGTTTTTCTTTCTGTATATGTAGGGTGGGTCAAATGTTGTTGCCCAAATGCCTCTGTTTTCTAATTTTGCTTCGTTTTCATCTTCTAGATATTCGTCGGTTATTTGTTGAAAGGCAACTGCGTTTCCTGTTGAGACCATTTCTTTGTTTATATTGATGGTTTCGTATGATTTAGTGTTTGAATTGTATTTTTGTAATGTGCAATTGGCGACGAGTCTGTCGTAGGCGTCTTTTCCGATGATTGTGCATGAAATTTCATTGTTTAAAATCATTTCGGATAGTTTGTTTTTTGCGTTTTCACCGCATTTTATGTTTTTGTATCTAATAATTGGTTCGGAAATTTCGTTGTCAATTTTTACGCTCATTGTGCATGTCTGATTTAATTCTGGTGCGTCAATTCCGTAAAGTCTTATTATTGTGCCGTTGCTTAGTGTGAAGCTGTCTCCATCGGAGACTTTTATTACTTTGTCGTTGATGATGCCTTCTGATACTTGAATAAGTTTTCTTTCTTCTTTTGGGATTTTAATTAGTTCGTTGTGCTTTCTAATTAAGATCCAAAAGAATAAAGATATGAATATTAAAGTTATTATTTTAAATTTCATTACCAGCCGGCACCACTTCTTTTTGAATATTTGCTAGTTTTGTATCTAGTTCTTAAAACTTCTTCTCCTGTTTCTATGTCGGTCATTCTGATGTTTACGGAGTAATCTTTGACTGTTCTTCCTGATAATGTTTGAGGTTTCATTCTGACGTCTCCCATTATGATTAAGTCGGCACCGGATGCTCTGCCTATTTTTTTTATGTCTTCTGGTCTTACCATGCCGTCGTTTTGATAGGTGATTTCTTTTAGAATTCTGTCTCTTGCTGCTGTGTCTATGATTATGTAGTCTCCGGAGGCGGAAAATTCATTTAAAAGTTCATCGTTTAAGTCTGCTATAGGAAAATAGGCTTCTGAAGTTTGATTTTGAACTTCTCCTATGAAAATTTTAGGTCTTCTGCCTAATTTTGCTAGGTATCTTTGAAATCCGTTGTGTTGTTCCATCTGTTGAATTATTGCTTTTGAAGCATTTTCTGTGTCTGTTGCGACCCATTCGTCTGTGATTGTCATTGCTTGCTTGTCTGATTCTTCTAGTGATACTCTTTGAGTTTGAATTTTAGGACCGCAGGCTGAAATTAGTGAACATACGCTAAAAGTAAATAATATGCTTGAAACTCTTTTCATTGTAATAAAAATTAGTAATACCTGATTATAAAATATAAGATATTTTTAATTATTTCAAGTATTTTTAATATATTTCTATGAAGGCGTTGTTATATAAATTGTCAAGATAGTTTTTGATTTCAAGGTTTAATTTCTGATTGTATATAAAGTATTGTGCTCTTGCAATGTCGTCTCTTTTTGCTATTTTTTCTTCTTTTTTGTCGTTTAATTTTATGATCATGTAATATCCGGATGTTTCTCCGCCGAAGTATATGGGTTTTGAAATTTTGCCAATTGGAAGATTTTTTATGGCCTGGTATATTCTTTCGTTGATGTCCATTTCATCAACCCATCCAATATAACCGCTATTTTCTTTGTTGTCTTGAGAAAAACGTCTTGCAACTGTTTCAAAGTTGTTTTTTTCATTAATTTCTTCGTAAAGTTTGTCTATTATGTTTTTTGGATCAAGGTTGTCTGTTTTATACATTGTTATTTGAGAAATATTGTATCTAATTCTTAAAGGTTTTTCTGTTAAATATTCAATAGAATCGTTGATTTCTGAATTGCTAACGGAAATTCTTGATCTAATTTTTGCGTCAATTAATTTATTCCATAAAAAATTGTTTTTCATGATTTTTGTGTATAGTTCTATGTTTACATTTTTTGTGTTTTTGTTTATATTGTCTTTTTCCATGTTTGAATCTAAAAAATATTTAAATTCTTCTTCGTCAAATTGTATTTTTTCGTTTTTTACTGCTTGTTCTTTTAAAACTTCTTCTATGAGTCCGTTTAAAATTTCTTGTCTCATGTCTGAATTTAATCCAGAAATATTTTTAAAACGTAGTTGAATAATTTTTGAATAACTGTCTAAGTCGTATTGAGTTATGACTTGGTTGTTTACTCTGGCAATGGTTTTAAAACTTTCAACGGCTGAAGCTGTGGATAAAGAAAAAATAATGAAAAATAATATAAAATATTTTTTCATATAGTTCCTATTGCATATTGTTCTTTTTTGTTTGACTGTAAAAGTTTGTTATACTCGTCAAAGGCTTTAGTTAATAAGGTTTTTGCAATGCTGTCGTCTGTGTAAAAATAATCTATATAAGCTTTGTCGTGGTTTACTAATTCTCCGTTTTTGTTGAAATATAATTCTTTGCCGTTTTTGTCAAAAAATTCAACGATATGTGTGCTTCCAACCATGTTTGTTTCTTTGAAGTCTGAATTTTGAGTTGATCTATAGGAATATAAATTTAATGATTTATTATTTTTTAATTCGTAAAAACTATCTAATGGTTTATAGGTGTTTGTTTCTTTGTCAAATCTGTTATTGTATTCGTTTTCTGTAAGTTTGTCTTTTTCTTCGGGCGACATGTAATTATTTTTAACAAGAAAATCTAAAAGAACTTGGCTAAAGCTTTCTTTTTCTGTTCTGTGAATATCAGTTAAAATAACCTTTCCACCGTTTGCTAATACGCTGTCGATATTTTTTTTGTGATTATTTAAAAATTCTGATATTGTGTTAACTTTATCTGTTCTTTTAAAAATAAACTTTTTTAATTCTGATAGTGTTTTTTTGTTTTTTTCTAAAATATCGCTTGTTTTTTTGTCTTGAAATTCGTCTGGTGTAATTGCAAAATATAATAATGGGTTTTTATTTTTTCTGTATCTTATTAGGTTTGAATTGTCTATGATATGTTGTAAATTGTTCTGTGTGCATTCTGAAGAAGATGCATCTATAATAATATCAGCGTTTGCCAAAGCTGTGTCAATATTGTTGTATATTTGTATTTGTTTATTCTTTATTATATTGGGAGCTTCTTTTTTCCCTCTTGATTGGATACCTATTATTTCGCAATTGTCTCCATAATCATTTAATATATTGCTAATTATAAGTGTGCCAATTCTTCCTGTTCCACCAACAATAAATATTTTTTTTATTTCTTTCATAACTAGTTGTCTTTATTATTATAAAAATTAATTCCTAATAATAAATCTATAGCTCTGGCTAATTGGTAATCCTTGTTATACATTGATTCGTTTTTTGTTTTTAGTTGCTGCTGTTTTTTTATTTCTTTTGAAACTATGTCATTTGAATCATTATTTTCTAAATGTCCTTTTAATTCGTTTTCTTTTGTGATCCATTTGCTCATATCTATTTCTTCTAACTTTGCCATTTTTACTTCTATATCAGGAGTAATGCCTTCAGCTTGAATAGATTTGCCACTAGGAGTGTAATATTTTGCAATGGTTAATTTTATACCTCCGCCATTATTTAAAGGTATAATTGATTGAACTGAACCTTTGCCAAATGATTGTGTTCCTAATACAATCGCTCTGTTGTTATCCTGTAGGGCACCAGCGACTATTTCGGAAGCAGAGGCTGAACCTTCATTAATTAATACGACCATAGGTAAATTTGGTATTAAATCTTGATTTGTATCAGATTTATATTCTTTTATTATTACACCGTTTTTACCTTTGATGCTAACTATTTTTTTATCTTTATCTAAAAATGCGTCAGATACAAATACTGAAGAATCTAATAAACCGCCGGGATTATTTCTTAAGTCTAAAACCAATCCTTTAACATTATTTTTGCCGATTTCGTTTTCAATTCTATTAAATTCTTTTATTAAATTAACGTAAGTTTGTTGTGTAAAACTTGATATTCTTAAATATATAATATCACCTTCGGCTCTGCCTTTTACTGAATCGCTTTTTATTAAGTCTCTTTTAATTTTAAATTCTAATGGCTCTTTTTCGCCGCTTCTTAAAATTGTTAATTTTACAGTGCCTCTATCCTTGCTATCTTTTCCTCTCATTAATTTAACTGCTTCGGTTAAGCTCATTCCAAAAACTGACTTATCATCAATATTGCTAATATAATCACCAGATTTTATTCCAGCTTTATATGCTGGACCGTCATCTATTGGAGTTATAACTTTGACTAGAGAGTTATCCATGGTTACTTCTATTCCTAAACCGCTAAATTCTCCTTGAGTATCGCTAATTAATTGTTCATAATCTTCTTTAGAAAAATATGCTGAATGTGGATCTAAAGAAGATAACATGCCATTTAAAGAACTTTCAAAAAATTTGTCATCATCTACATCTTCTACGTAATTGTCTTTAATCATTTTAACAACATCGTTATACATAAGTCCGTAGTTCTCTATTTTTGTATCATTAGATTTTATTTTTGACTTTTTTGTTCCTGCTTTAGTATATAATGGTTCATTATCTGCAACTAAGGTTGGAGATATATTATAGAATAATGATGATTTAATATATCTAGCTAAATTATTATTCGTTAATGCATATACGCTTGATAATAGTATAAGCAAGAAAAGATTGATGATAACTAATTTTTTCATTTTTAAACTCTAGCTTTTGTTTCGTATAACCAAGTATTTATAGGTCTTCTTGGACCACATGGACCTCCGTCTCCAGAAACGCATGGACTCTTAACTTCAATAACCTTATTTGCAGTGCAAGACTGTAGGATTAAAAACAAAACTAACATTAAAAAATATTTTGACATAATAAATAAAATTAGTAATACATATATAATTATAAAGTCTAAAAAATAATAATCAACAAAATTTTGTGCATGGCATGATAACTGCATATTATTATTTTTTTAATTTATCTAATAATATTTAACAAAAAATAAATAATAAATCATATGAAAATAATCAAAACTATTTTAAAAGTTTATCTAAATAAACTTGACTAAAAAAAGATTATCTTTATCATTTTTTTAGAAATAATAAAATATTTTTTATGAAGACTATTTTGATTACGGGTGGTGCTGGCTATATAGGTTCACATTTTTGTAAAGTTGCTAAACAAAACGGTTATAACCCAGTTGTTTTTGATAATTTGTCTACCGGTAAAAAAGAATTTGTAAAATGGGGCGATTTAGTCATTGGAGATTTACATGACTATAACCTATTAATTGATACTTTTAAGAAATATAATCCAATTGCAGTTGTTCATTTTGCTGCTTCAATAGAAGTTGGCGAAAGTGTGGTAAATCCATATAAATATTACGATAATAATGTTATTTCTACATTGACATTGCTAAATGCAATGATTAATTCTAATATAAAAAATATAATTTTTTCTTCAACTGCTGCAATATTTGGTATGCCGAATGTTAGTATTGTAAATGAAAATACAGAAAAATTACCAATAAATCCTTATGGTGCCTCTAAATTGATGGTAGAACAAATATTAGATGATTTTAATAAAGCTTATAATATTAACTATACAGCATTGAGATATTTTAATGCTTCTGGTGCGGATCCAGATGGCGAATTAGGAGAAACTCATGAACCAGCAAACCATTTAATTCCAATAGTTTTAGAAAAATATATGAATAATGAGGAAGTAGAAGTATTCGGTGGAGATTGGAATACAAAGGATGGAACTTGTATAAGAGATTATGTTCATGTTGTTGATTTGGCTAATGCTCATGTGTTGGCCTTAGAAAAAATGCTAAATACAAATCAATCAAAAAAAATTAATTTAGGAACTGGATCCGGCTTTTCTGTTTTAGAAATTATAAAAAAATCTGAAGAAGTAATTGGAGATAAAATAAAATATAAGATAGTTAATAGAAGGGCAGGGGATCCTGAAATGCTTGTATGTGATAACAATCTAGCAAAAGAGTATTTAAATTGGGATATAAAATTTAAAGATGTAAAAAATCATATTTTACATACGTGGAATTGGTTAAATAGAAAAAAATAAATATATGGACGAATTTTGATTCGTCCTTCAGTGATTATAAAAGTTATACGCCAACTAATATTCTAAAAATAATTAATATTATTAATATAAAAATGCAATATACTATATTAACTAAATTATTATCTTTATAATTTTCAATAGCTTCTTTTGTTTTAGGTTTTATTTTCTTAAACATAAAGACTATTTGTGATGTAAATATTATGCATATTATATTTATTGCTAAAACTAATACTGAGTTTACAAATAATTTATATAGTCTATTTCCAAGAGTTATTCCAGACATTGTAATATTTGGAAGCAAAGATACAGATAACATAAATGCTGCCATCATTGTGGGGGTTCCGGCTGTTATTGCTAAACCGGCTGAAGCACCAGATGCAAGTGCTAAAACAAACATATATTGATTAAATTTCATTTCTTGAAATAGTGTGCCATCAATATCTATAGAGTATGTATTTGGTAAATAATTCCATGAAAATCCTATGATAACTCCAATTATCATAGAAAGAAAAATGCCGCATAATAAAGTTTTGCTAGCTTTTTTCATTAATTCGCTATCTCCAGTTGATAATGAAAATGAATAACCCATTATTGATCCAAGAAATGGTGCTATTGAAGAAGCAGCTAATAGTATGCTAACATCTTGTTTTATAATGCCAATAGAGCAAACAATACTAGATAAAATGACATTTAATAAAAAATTTTGTGTTATTCTAGTTTCGTTTAATATATCGTTATACATTTCTTCAGTGCTAATTCTGTCTACGATTTTTTTATTCTTCTTGCTGTTTTTTTCTTTTTCGTCTTCATCAACTTTAACTTTTGGTAAAAATCCTTCAATCGGCGAAACTAGCATTACATTTGTTATATCATCAATTTTATCAACTTCATTGTTTAATTTTATGGCCTTTGAAATTGTATCTATTATCATTTCAACATTTTTTTCTTCAATGATCATTGAATATTTTAATTTTTTATTTTGGTTTTCTATTTTCCAATAATTTACAATCTCTGGCTTGCCAGCTATTTTGTCAAGTTGCGTAATATAATTATCATCGCTAAGAACTTCTACTATTTTGTATCCCATATCAAAGGCTATATTTACCTATAGTAGATAATTAATATATTTTTATAAAAATCAAGCTAAAAGTTTATAATATAAGATATGATTTTTATTAAATTTATAATTTTATAATGGAAAGAAATTATTGACAAGTTATAATGTATTTTTTATATTTTGTTCATTGCAAAGATACTATAAATAATATGAATAGGAAAATTTTTATATTGCTTTTTGTTTTAATGTTAATAAGTAGTTATACAATTTTACTACTAGAATTTTTAGCAATTAATCAAATTTTACCTTTTGTTGAAAGCAGTAATTTTGCTACCGCTGTTATAGTGCTAGTTATTCTGTTTTTTCTTGTGATTGGGTTTTATAAAGGCGGTAAATTATTATTTAAAAAGAATAATATAAGAAATAAAATTTTAAAAAATTTTGTAATTTCTACAGTTTTTATATTTTTTGGCACTACATATTCATTTTTGCATTATTATTTTTTAATTTTTGATTATATTGGCGTAAAACATATAATATTCCAATCATTTGTTTTTTCAATGCTATTTTTATCTGCTCCATCATATTTATTAGCACAAAATACACGTCTATTATCTAATTATTTTAATAAAAATATTTCCAAGAGTAATGGCGTAAAGGTGTTATTTTATGGTGTTATTTTATCATTTGTTTTATCAATTATTACTATTATGTTTTTAATGCCAATTTTTGGTTTAAATTATGCTGTATTTTTTAATATATTTTTAATAACTGCAGCAATTTTAATTTTAAATAAGAGAAATAAAATTGAAATATATATGTTATGTTTTTTATTCTTAATAATTACTTTTATGCTAAACAATAACATCGCTGACAGAAAATTTGATGAAATTTCTAATGATAATTTTGTTGAAGAATATAACGGCTAATTAATTCTTTACATAAATTTAATTGTAAAGTTAAAATCAAGAGATGTATTTCTATCAGTTTGACTAAGAGGATTATAATTGGTATACCTCAACTCCCATCTTGTGCAGCCGCCATCATAAATTAAAGCAATTTTGCTATCTATAAATCTATTGTCATTTTTTAGGTCAACTACACCGGATGCTACTATCGTCCATTTTTTTAAAAAAGTAAATTGAACTCCAGTATTTATTTGCTTCTGCTTTCTATCATATAATATATTTGGTTCCATGTCTGTATATCCAATGTAGAAATTTATATTGTCTAAATCAAAATTTAAGCTTATTTCGTTCTTTTTTAATTTAAAATCATTTCTATCCGACAAAAATCTATAACCGATATTAAATACGTCATTTAACACTAGAGATGCATATCCAACATAATCTGATACATTTTCTTCAAAACCTATTATATATTTATTTATATTATCGTCTATATTATCTCTATAACCTTGTGCTATACCAAATGTAAAATTATTAAATAACATACCTTCAAAACCATACGAAATTCTATTTCCGTATTCTTCTCTATCATATCCTATAAATCTATTGCTTGAAAATATATTCTCAAAACTTAAAATTTGCGGTTTACTGTCTTCATTAGGTATTTTGTCTTCAAAACTTTCCGAATTAGGACTTCCTGAATATTTTAATATTGGTTGAAAAGTAAAATATTTTGATGTAAAAGATTTTCTCCATTCTATATTTAATTCTGGAAGTATTCTACTCTCTGTTCCATTATAAATTTCATCTCTTTTCATGCCAACTTCGTTTAGTATATATACATCACTTCTTAAATTAATATTTGTATTTATTATACCAAACTTAGTCTTTAGTGTATTATTTATGGATGGAGTAAAAGTTATTCTATTGTATTCAATACCAACGGTTCTAAATAGGTTTGTAGTATTTAATTTTAATTTATAGAACAAATTATTTAAATCGTTTTTAAAAAGAGTATTTTGTATATTTAAATCTGTTACTGGTGCATATCTTGGAGCTTGTTGAACTGGATTTTCTTCTAGCAGTTCTTGATAAAATAGATTTGAAAATTCAAAATAGTCAAAATTCATTATATCATCCATATTAACTCTAGAAAATTTAAAGTTTGATTGAATGTAGGGAAGATTGTTTCTATAATAGTCTCTTAAATAATATCTATCACTAGCAATGGCAGCATTTGCTTCAAAAAGCCAAAGTTTATTAAATGAATAAAAACCCTCTATTGATGCATAACCCCTCCATTGTCTATAATCTCCACTATCTTCCTCTGAAATACCATAAGCATTTGTTAAACGTTTTGATTGCCCATTATCATTTGCTATATCGCCATTAAATTTAAATTTCCATTTATTTTTAGTTTTTGAATCTATACTGTATTTTACATTAGCCAAATAATTACCATCTTGATATATTTTAGGAGTTATAACTAATTTTTGTCTTTCGCCTTTTATTCTATATGGTATATATATACCATATCCATAGTGATTTGTATTTTCAACTCCAGGCGTGCCAAAACCACTTGCCTCTTTTTCAAATGCTAAGCCAGTTTTAAAATATGGTATATAAAATATTGGTATTTTCCATACCCATACCGAAGTGCCCCATAGTCTTAAAACTTTTTCTTCTGTATTTGTGCTAATCTTTGTGCTTTTTAGTGAAAATAATGGTGTTTTTCGTTTTTCTAAATCTTTTACTAATTGTTCATAGGTTAAGTCTTCGTCAAAAATATCCGTAGGACATACGGCATAATTACTTTTGCTTTGAGTTATAAAATCATCTCCTATTTTTTTAATATGATTGCTTGAAATTGTTGAACCATTTTTAAATACCATTATTCCATTATAAAAGTCTCCATTTACAAAATCATCTGTAATTTCAGCTTCTTCGGCGAAAAAAATATTGTTATCTTTTTGATCATATGCTCTTACTGCAGAGTTCGCTTTTATAATTTTTGTATTTTGATTATATTCTACTTCATCGGCATTAAATATCTGATCACCCTTTTTCATTTCAACATCACCAATGGCCTTTATAATATTGTTTGAATCTTTATCCATTTTATTTGATTGTATGACTGTCCGTTCGGTAGTTTGTTCTTGTGCAAATGAACTACTGAATATAAATAAAAATATAATAAAAAAAATATACCTTTTTTTCAATAACATATAAAATTTTTCACGATTAAAGAATATTATATTAATTATTAAAAAACAAGATTTTATATAAATATTTATTGGGTTATAATTGATTTTTAAATTGTAGGTCTTATTAATTTTATTTTATTGATAAATACAAAAAGTATTTACTTGCAAATAAACATTGAATTTTATAATATTTGATACATAATTAATATGGGAATTTAAACATATAATAAATGGAAGAGCCAAGTAATTATAATAATTTTGATGAAGAATATAAAGAATCCATAAACTATTCTGTTAAAGACAATAGTTATTTCAAAGAAGGATTCAATTGGTATTGTGCTACCTTTTTAAGATCAATAGTTGACAGAACATTTTTTACTTTTATGTCAATTATGGGCATTATTATTGTTTATAATGTTATTAGCATTATTTTTATGATTTTGCCACTAGAAGAAAATGTTTTTATTCCAATTAGAGAGAAGGATTTAACAAAGTATCAAACCCATATATATGATTTATCAAAAAATGAAGAAGCTATAACTACCGATGAAGATATATTAAGATATTTAATTATAAATTATGTAATTGAAAGGGAGAGCCATAATTATAAAACTGGCAATATAAATGATATAAATACAAAACTTGAAAAAATTAGAAACAATTCATCAGGTGATGTATATAATGAGTTTAATTTATTTATGAGTAGTGAAAATGTGAATGGTCCATTCTATTTTTTCGGTAAAAATGTTGAAACAAGTGTTCAAATTGATTCCTTCAAGTTTATAAGAATTCATAGAACAAGATTTATTGACAAAATAAAAGATTATTTTAATCTAAATTTATTACCAATACAGGCTGAAGTATATTATACATTAAAAACCCAAATTGGAAATAATATAACAACGCAAAAGCGTAAAGCGGTTGTATCATTTAAATTTAGAGGTGTAGAATATGATGAGTCAACACAAGAATACTCTCCTGTTCTATTCCAAATAACAAGTTATAAAAATTATCAAATAAAATAGAAAAATATGAAGAAAATATTATTTACAATAGCTTTATTTTTTTTAACAATTGGTCAAGTATTTGCTGTCCAAGTTCCTAGATCTTTAGGAAGAGAAAAAAGATTTAAAACTTATGTTTATAATCCAAATGATGTATATAGATATGTTGGCTACTATCTAAATCAAGCATACATAGAGTTTGAAGAGGGGGAAACATTACAAACTATTTCAATGGGTGATCCAACACCATGGCTAACTTCTGTTTTAGGCAATAAATTGTTTTTAAAACCAGTTGGATCTTATCCACAGACAACTATGACGATTTTTTCAAATAAAAGGACTTATTATTTTGAACTAGACGCAATGGAACCGGATAATGTAAATCCCGACGATATTCCATTCTTTATAAAATTTGTTTATCCTTCTAGCGATGATAAAAATATAGTAAAATTTAATGTGACAACACGAAGAGATGATTATCCGGATCTAACAGATTTAAGTAAATATAATTTCAACTATGAATTTGCTGGCACCCCTTCAATTGCACCTATAAAGGTTTTTGATGATGGCGTATTTACATATATGGAATTTAAGACCGATAATGCTGAAATACCAGCAATATTTGCAGTAAATGATCAGGGTTATGAAACTCTTGTAAACTTTAGGGTTGTTGATGAATATATAGTAATAGAGCAAGTTGCGGGACAATTCACACTAAGAAGCGGTGGTGATATTGTTTGTGTTTATAACAATTCGCTATATAAATTTAATTAAAATAATAATAAAATATGGTATTAAATAATACCATATTTTAAAATTAACTAACTTATTTTATATTTATTATTCTCGTATCAGATAGGTAATCCTGAAGAAAACAATGATCTTTTGTAAAAAAATATAATAAATACCCGAGACCAAATATATTATTATTTAATAAAAATAATATATATCTAATAAAAGCTACTAATGGTGAAATCCTTCCAGTTGGGTTTTTTATATTAACAACCATTATTTTAAATATTTGATTTCCAATAGTTGCTTGTTTTTTTGAAGATAGAAAAATTGTAAAATATGCAGCTGAAATTACTAAAGCTGCAATTCTAGTTCTTGAAAATGCTTCTGGATCTAATTTTTCAACATATTCTAACTCTTCATTCTGTGTGCCTTCATTATTTGTTATAATCTCTTGTTTGTATATTTCGCTGTCAAACCCATAATGACCGGCAATATTAACAAATATATTAAAAATTATTAAAATAATAAACATATCTATAGCACCGCTTCCAATTCTTCTTATTGGACTAGCATAAATACTATTTTTATCAAAACTTAAATTGAGATGTTTTTTAAAAAAATTGGTAAATTTATTCATATTATAAAAATTATTCTTATATTTTTAGATTATATTTTAATTATTAAATATCAATATTTTTATAACTTTCCAATTTTTCCATAAGTTCATCAACTTCTTTTTGCATTATTCCATAGCCTTTATAGTCTTGCTGTTCAAGCAATTTTTCCATTTCAATTTCCTTGTCTATTATAAGATTTTCAAGTTTTTCTTTTTCTTTTTTATAATTTCTTTTAGGTTGTTCTGGCTTTTTAACAGCTTTCTTTTCTTTTTTCTCTTTTTCTTCACTCTTCCAACCAATTTTTTCAAGAAAATCTTTATAATTTCCGTCAAAGAAAATCACTTTGCCGTCATCAAAAACTATAAGTTTATTCGCAATGTTGTTTAAGAAATATTCATTATGGCTTACAATTATTGATGCTCCCTCAAAATCAAGCAGTGCATCCGCCAATGACTCACAGCTTTCCATATCAAGATGGTTTGTTGGTTCATCTAGGATCAATAGATTGCAGGTTTTTAGCAGTATTTTTCCCAAAAGAACTCTGCTTTTTTCACCACCACTTAAAACTGATATTTTTTTCTGTGCCAAATCCCCAGAAAACATCATAATGCCAGCAACCCTCATAATGTTTGCCTTAGGTATCAGTTTGTCAACCGACTGCAGCTCTTGTTCTATTGTATTGTCAGGATTTAAATCAATAATGTTTGTTTGACCAAAATAGCCGATTTCAGTCTTTTGATTAATTTTTATATTTCCATGCATTGGTTTTAGAATGCCGTCAATTAATTTTAGAAGAGTTGATTTTCCTTTTCCATTTTTACCAATTACGCATATTTTATCACCTTTTTCAACCTTAAAACTAAAATTATTGATCAAGATATCATTTTGATTATAGCCAAATGTTAAATTCTCAACTTCAATCATTTTTGAATTTCCTATAAATTCTTTATACTTAAATTCAAACTCAAGATCTTGAATGCTTGATAACTTTTCCTTTATTTCTTGTTTTTCAAGCATTTTAACTCTAGATTGAACTTGTTTTGCTTTTGTAGCTTTATACCTAAATCTATCTATAAATCTCTGAACATGCTCTCTTTTTCTTTCATCGTTAATTCTTGTTTTTTCATAGGTTTCTTCATCCACTGCAATTTTTTCATACATATCTTGAGTATTACCAGTAATCATAATGCTGCTTCCTCTATGAAGAATTATAGTGTGGTCTATAATATCATCCATAAATCCTCTGTCATGGGTGATTAAAATCAATGCGCCATTATAATTTTTTAAAAATTTTTTCAACCACCTTATAGATAAAATATCAAGATAGTTCGTTGGTTCATCAAGCAGCAAAATATCAGGTTCCGAAATCAATAATTTTGCAAGGTTTAGTCTTATTTGCCATCCGCCAGAAAACTCAGCGGGACTTTTTAATTTATCTTCCTCGCTAAATCCTAATTCTGATAATATTTTTTCGGCATCCCAAAATGCATCTTTTTTATAATCGGGCAAAGCTTTGCAAGCCTCATCAATTACAGTCTCCTCTGTAAAATTAAGGTGTTGTTCTAAATAGCCAATTTTATAATTTTTTGGTATAACAACTTCCCCTTCGTATTCTGTTATTTTCCCAGATAAGATTTTGAATAAAGTAGATTTTCCGCTTCCATTTCTACCAATTAAGCCGACTTTTTCTTTATCATTAACTATAAAGTTAACATTGTTAAATACATTTTGTCCACCAAAAGATATAGATAAATTTTGAACTTTTAACATAATTTTTCCTAACTATTAATTAAATTGAATATTTGTTTTTTAGAATAAATATATAGTGAATATATCAAAAATATATTCTCGTATGGACAACTATTCCTGAATTTTTTAATAAGCTCATAATGTATTTAACAAATTGAAATATTAATATACTAATTTCACACTAATAATACAAAATCATCTTAAAAAAGTCAATTAGTTTTATAAAAAGTAATAAATATACAATTGACAAAATAAATTATGGTATTATATTTATATAGATGAATAAAAATGTGTGATTTATAATATGGCAATACCAAAAATTAAAGTTGAGAATCTATATAAATCTTTTGATTCAAAAGAAGTATTAAAAGGTGTTAATTTAGAAATAGATAATAAGGAATCCCTTGTTATATTGGGCGGTTCTGGATCTGGCAAATCTGTATTAATTAAAAGCATTACAACTTTAATGGATGTAGATAGCGGAAAAGTATTAATTGACGGTAAAGATATATTAAAATTAAAAGATTCTGAAAAGAATGATATAATGGATAAATTTGGATTTTTATTTCAAGGCGGTGCTTTATTTGATTCTATGACTGTATGGGAAAATGTTGCGTTTAGATTAATAAATTCAGAAAATATACATAAAGACGATGCAAAGGCTATTGCAATAGATAAACTAAAAATTGTTGGTTTAGGCGAAAGTGTTGCAGATTTATATCCGGTTGAGTTATCTGGAGGCATGCAAAAGAGAGTATCATTAGCAAGAGCTATATGTGCTGATCCAGAAATTATATTTTTTGACGAGCCAACGACTGGATTGGATCCAATAATGTCTGATGTTATAAATAATCTTATTATAAAATCGTCAAAAAGTGTTGGAGCAACTACAATAACTATAACTCATGATATTAATTCAGCCAGAAAAATCGCAGATAAAATCGCCTTGCTATATCAAGGTAAAATAATATGGACAGGAACCGTTAGAGAAATGGATGATACTGACAATCCTTATGTAAACCAATTCATTCATGGCAGAGCAGAGGGACCTATAAAGTTTATGTAAAATTTTAATATTTTTTATTAAAATATATTGTTTATTGGGTCTTTATTATAAGGACCCAATAATTGTTAAAAATTATAATCTTTAACTAGTAATTCAGCTATTTGAACAGCGTTTAGTGCTGCACCTTTTCTGATATTATCAGAAACAATCCACATATTTAAACCATATTTTACAGATGGATCTTTTCTAATTCTTGAAACATATACTTCATCCTGTCCTGCACATTCTCTAGGCACTGCGTATATATAATCTTCTGGTTTATCTAATACTAATACGCCATCAGCATCGGATAATGCGTCTCTGGCTTCTTCAACGGTAATTTGAGATTCAAACTCAACATTTACAGCTTCTGAGTGGCAAGCAAAGACGGGAACTCTGACGCATGTAGCAGATACCTCAATATCTTTATCTAATATTTTTTTTGTTTCTTGAACCATTTTCCACTCTTCTTTATAACTTCCGTCCTCCATTGGTATATCAATCTGTGGTATGACATTGAATGGAATAGGCTTTTTGAAATTTACAGGTTTTAAAAATTCGTTTTCATAAATTTTTTTTGTATGATTAAATAGTTCATCCATTGCATCTTTGCCAGCTCCAGATACTGCCTGATATGTTGAAACTACAACTCTTTTTATTTTTGCTATATCCATTAATGGTTTTAAAGCTACAACCATTTGAATTGTGGAACAATTAGGGTTTGCTATTATATTTTTATTTTTATATTTTGATATTTCTTGCGGATTTACTTCTGGGACAACTAACGGTATATCTTTATCCATTCTCCAAAATGAACTATTGTCAATTACAACGCATCCGGCATCCGCAGCCTTTTTGCCATAAACTTCAGAAACACCGGCACCGGCAGAAAATAGAGCTATATCTGTGCCTGTAAAATCATATTTAGTTAAGTTTTGAACAATTAATCTTTTTTCAAAACCATAGCTTACCTCTTTGCCTTCAGAATTTTCCGAAGCTAAAGCTACAACTTCATCTGTTGGAAATTTCCTTTCTGCCAATATTGATAGCATCTCTCTGCCAACATTTCCTGTAGCTCCAACAACCGCTATTTTTTTTACCATTTTAAAACTCCTTTTGTTTTTATAAATTATTTACTATTATTTGCTATACTGAGTATTTTAATTCTATATATAATATTCATGTTGTCAACCATATCATCAAATTTCTTGTCCATACCTTGGGTTTTTTTCATTCTATCCATATTACTTTTAATAAGTTTATTTTTAAAAAAATCTTTTGCATTAATAAGAACAACGTCGCCAACTCTCTTATTAATAAGATTTTCTGTAAATGGATTTACTTTGTTTAACTGAAAAGTAAATTCGATCGGTCTATTATTAACAGTAAAATATTCTCCGTTTGTTGTTAACATTTTTATATTAACTGTATCGTTAAGTTTTAATATCTGTCCATTTTTATTTGTTTGTGGCATAAATTCTAATTGTAATTTTTTAAGACGTCTTTCTCTTGCAGCTTCTTGCTGTTCTCTAATTTTCATATTTTTAATAGCTTCTTTTGTTTTTTTATTTTCTTCTTGCTTTTGATTCAATTTTAAATAAAATGTATTCTGTGCTTGCTTAATTGCATTAATTTTTTGCGGAATTTCTTCTGAAGTATTTTTATTCTTAATAGAATTTATACCACCTCTAATATTAGTGTATTTATAAAATACAAATGTTAAAAAAATTAAAAATAAAAAAATTTTAAAAATTTTATTAGAATAAAGTTTATCTAAAAAATTTTTTAGTCTTGTTATAATGTCCATAAATTACCTCATATATTTATCATATAAATAATTTTCAATATTTGTTATCCTCTTATCACTAAGAAGTTTGTCAAATATTATAATTTCAATTATTTCCCCCTTAAAATTCGTGCTTCCAATATCTATTGATGATGGACTTGTTGTTATTCCAGAAGTCGTTGTCTGTATAAAATCAACTTTATTACTTTTTTTAATATATCTTTCTGTTCCATTATATTTTATAACAATTATTCCAATGTTTGACATATCTGAAGAAGATATTGAAAATGGTCCATTAAAAATTCTATAACCAGAATTGTATGGCTTTGCGACAATAAAAGCTGTATATTTATCTAAATTAAAAGTTTTGTTGGATCTCATAACGTTTGATCCGTTGAAATAAACAGCTTTAGCACCATTGAAACTTTTACTATTTATTAAAGTTGGTTCGTTTGAAATTGGTTCAAAAGCTATTTCGTTTTTGCTTATATCAAGCCATCTATCAATTTTAGCATTTTCTTCTAAATCTTCACCCATATTTGAAGTTTCAAGCCATAATACAAGATTATCATCATTGCTAAATTCTGCTTGCGATGATAAATTTATGGCATTTGCAAGCCTTGCAGCATTTATCATTTTTGATGCAATTATTACAAAACCGAAAAAAACAGAGGCTGCAACGATTACCATCGTTAATTCTATCATCGTAAAGCCATAGTTTTTTTCTATTCTCATATTACTCTTTATAAAAAGTTATTTTATTACTATTATCAGATAAATTTACATTAGTTCTATAAATATTATTTAATAAATTGTGTTCATAAAAGCTATAATATTTCTTTGCTGATACTATTATATGGTCAACCAACTCAAATTTATTCATATTTTTTATTGTTTCTTCAAAAGCATGTGTTGTATTTTTATCACTTGGTGATGGCTGAACATTGCCAGACGGATGATTATGGGATAAAACAATATATCTCGTATTATTATTTAAAGCGATATTAACAATTTCACCAATATCAAATGTAGTTAAACTAGAATTTTTATCACCAAATACTCTTTTCTCTATTAATTTTTGTGCTGAATTTAAAAATAAAACTATTATATATTCTGTATCTCTTGAACCGATTTCCTTTTGAAAATATCTCGCTAGTTTAGTTATGGAATCTAACTTATTTTCTTCAACTAATTCTTCTTCATTGCAAAACGTCATTAGCTTTCTAAAAGTAAAAATAGCTCCTATTATAGCTTCTGATAATTTCATAGAATTTTTGAGATAATTATAATCCTTATTTATTAGGCTATTTATGCTATAATTAAATTTTTCAAGAATTGTTTTTGATAATAATCTTACATCTCGCCTAGGTATTGCCATGCATAAAAAATATTCAAATACTTTTTCTTTAGTAGCGGTCTCATAGTTATTAATTATAAAATTTCTTAATCTTTCCCTATGACCAGTATCTAAATTAACCTTATTTTTATCTTCTATTTTTTTAACCATACTACTATTTTTAGAATAAACATTTTTAATTTCTACTATTATAATTATACAATTTATTTTAATTATCAATATTTATATTGATTTTCTTTAATTCGTAATAGATTTTAAATATTCAAACATAATCTGAGCTGAACTTTTAACTTCTTTATTCCAATCTTCTCCTCCTTTCTCATCAAGCCCATCAGTTATATATTTTATTGCAATAAAGCTAATGTTTTCAAGTTTGCAAACTCTAGCTAAAGCATAAGCTTCCATTTCAACTAGATCTATCCTTTCATCAACTTTTTCTGTTGTTATAAAACTATCTCCGCTTCCGCATACTCCATTTTGTAAATTATCTATTAAATTTTCATGTTCTAAAATTAATGGAAAAATATCACTTGGAGTTGCACCTTTTTCATATCCGAAAGCTGTAGCATCCATATCTCTTTGAATGAACCTATTACAATATACCAGACTACCCTTTTTATACTTTTTGCTTCCGCAGCTGCCCAAATTTATTACATATTTCGGCAAACAATTGTTATATCTCATTTCATCTAATTTTTTAGTTAAATAATAGGTAGCATTAACTTTTCCAACACCAGTAAAAATTAGATTAGTATTAAGAGTTTCAAATAATCCTTCACTTTCTTCTTTACATGCTATTACTAAAAGACAATCTTTTAAGTTTATTTTATTCATGAATAATAATTTAATTTTTAATTTTGTAATATTTTTTATAATTTTAAAATTAAAATCAATAAATTTTTGAATTATTTATTTTTTGATTTCTCAATAACTTCAAAAATTATATAAAAGTTTATTATTGTAGCGATTATTATTGATGTAAAATATAGGTTGTTATATCCAAATAATTTTGCTATATATTTGCCAATAAGAAAAATAAAAAATAAATATATTAAAACAATCCTTGTGCCCAATAATATATACATTTGAATTATTTGTAAATTTATATTTTTACTTGGAGATTCTTTTTTGTTTTTTATTGTCTTTTTTAATAAATCGTTGAGATTCATTTTATATTTATTAAATTATTAAACATATAATATTCTAGCTGTTTTAAATTTTTATTAATTTCTTTTTCTATATTGTCTTCATTTTCTGTGTTTATATTTATATTTTGTTTTAATTCCTTTATCGTATCGCCGAATACAGCTTTATAGGCTGTTAATCTAACTTTATTTGAATATTTTACTAAAATGCCATTGTTTAAAGCAATATATTTTTTGTTATTTTTTATATCTATGTATGACATTATATTTGTATCAAATGATGAAACGTAATCTATGTGATTTGGCAATATAGTAAGATAGCCTTCCTTTCCCTCAAAAGTTAGCTGCTTAACTTCTTGATCAAGCAGTATCTCAATTGGAGAGTATATTTTTAAATCTATTGTTTTAAACATATGTATATTATATATAGGCTGTTAACATAATAAAAAAATAATATAATAAATCAATTATTTTTTACATTGCAAAAATAAAAATTATCTATATATTATTGATATAAAAATTATTTATTATTCAATTGGTTGATGTAATAAAAGAATATACGGTATCAGAAATTGTAAAGGGTATAAAAGATACCCTTGAGGCTAAGTATTTCTATATAAAAATCAAAGGTGAAATTAGTAATTTCAAAAAACATCCCAGCGGACATTTATATTTTTCTTTAAAAGACGAAGATTCAATGATAAACGTCGTAATGTTTAAAAGCTATGCAGATTTTTGCAAGATAGATTTAGACAATGGAATGGAAGTTATTGCAGCCGGAAGATTGACAATATATAAAGAAAGATCAAATTATCAATTATTAGCCGAGGGTATTCAAATAAGCGGTGTCGGCAGTCTTTTAAAAATAATTCAAGAAAGAAAAGAAAAACTAGCAAAAGAAGGTCTTTTTGACATTGCAAGAAAAAAGCCAATTCCACGATTGCCAAAAAATGCAGCATTAATTACAGCAGAAAGTGGTGCTGCTATTCATGATATACTATCAAGACTTAAAGGCAGAACTCCAATTTCTTTAATATTGTATTCTGTATTGATGCAGGGCAAAGATGCACCAAGCGAAATAATAAAAGCAATAGAATATTTCAATAGTCTTGATGAAAGAGACAAGCCTCAAGTTATTGTAATAACAAGGGGCGGAGGATCAATAGAAGATCTAATGGCGTTTAATGATGAAAATCTTGTCAGGGCTGTTGCAAATTCAAAAATTCCAACAATTTCTGCCGTTGGGCATGAAGTAGACTGGACATTAATAGACTACGCAAGTGATTTACGACTCCCAACGCCAACTTCTGTTGCCGAATATTTAACCATAAGCAAGGAGCAAGCCTATAAAGATTTATATAACCTGACCGTTAGGTTATATTCAACTTTAGTTGTAAAAAATTTTTACAAAATGACTAAACTTATTGAAATATTTTCTGATTTTATAAAAAAGCGATCAGAAAAATTCATAAAAAATAACTATCTATTAAAATCTTATTTTATAAGGTTTAATAATCTATTCAGAATTATTGTTGAAAAATACAAACGCAAAAAGTTTTTTCTTAAAAAAATTAATTTAAATAAAATCATAAAAAATAAGATTAATTTTATTGAACAAAAACTAAGATTTTTTGAGATTAAACTTGACAACTATATAAATAAATATCCAATCCTTAAGGACACTTTGGGAAACGAAATCAAATTTAAAAAAGAAATTCTTTTAAACAAAAATTATATTTTAGAATTTCCAGATGGCAATGTAAAAGTAAAAATTGTAAAAATGTAATATTTTGAAACAAAAAATTGTTTGAATATATACTAATAATTATATAAAAAATAATTAGTTAATTCAATATTTTGGGAGAAATATGTGTGGAATTTTTGGTATTATAGGCAACAATAATGTTGTTCCAGGTTTAGTTCGTGGTTTAAAATATCTTGAATATAGAGGCTATGATTCAGCTGGCATTTCAATTGTAAATAATCAAAAAATAAAAACAATTAAAAAAGTTGGAAAGGTTAGCGAATTAGAAAAAGCAGTTGAAAATCTTAGCAGCAATATTGGCATAGCCCATTCAAGATGGGCAACTCATGGCAAACCTACGGAATTGAATGCTCATCCTCATACAAGTTGCGATGTGGTTGTGTCGGTTGTCCACAATGGAATAATTGAGAATTATAAAGAGCTTAAAGAAGAACTTATAAGGCTTGGCTACCATTTTAAAAGTGAAACAGATACGGAAGTAATACCTAATTTAATTTCATACTATTCAAAAAAAGAAAAAACTCATAAAGACGCAATTCATAAAGCTTTAAAAAAATTAGAAGGGGCTTTTGGCATTGCGGCAATTTTTGCTGATGATGATAAACATATATATTGTGCCCGCAGGAGATCACCATTATTATTGGGTCTTGGCAAAAATGAAAATTACGTATCTTCAGGACTTTCAGCTTTTACCGGCTTAACAAATAAGATAATTTCACTAAATGAAGATGATTTTGCAATAATTTCAAATGAAGGTTGTGAAATTTTTGATAAAGATGGCAATAGAGTTGAAAGGGAAATTGAAACTATAAGCATAGATAATATAAATGTTGATAAGGGCGATTTTGCACATTTTATGCTTAAGGAAATATATGAAGAGCCTAAAGTTGTAAGACAAACTATAAAAGAATATATAGATGCAAAAAATAAAAAAATACTTTTTCCGCATTTTGACTTTGATTTAGGTAAAATGGAAAGACTGAATATTGTATCATGCGGAACATCCTATTATGCTAGTTTCATTGCGAAATATTTTATAGAAAGTATTGCAAAAATTAGAGTTGATATTGATATAGCTTCCGAGTTTAGATATAAAAATCAAGTATTATCAAAAGATGACATATCAATGTTTATTTCACAGTCCGGAGAAACTGCTGACACTATTGGGGCATTAAAATTATGCAAAGAAAATGGACAAAAAATAATATCGCTTGTAAATGTTTTGCAAAGCAATATAGCTTCGCTTTCTGATATAGTATTAAAAACTCTTGCGGGGGCAGAAATAGGGGTTGCAAGCACAAAAGCTTTAACTGGACAGCTGGTCGTTCTTTATCTATTGGGACTAGAAATTGCTATGGCAAAAAAGACAATAACAAATGCAGAATATGAAAAATATATTGACGATTTAATAAACTTGCCTGATATATTAGATGCTTTTTTAAACAATAAATATGAAATTAATAATATCAAAGAAATTGCAAAGAAAGTTAAAGAAAAAAATTTCTTTATGTTTATAGGAAGAGGCATCTATTATCCACTTGCTCTTGAAGGTGCCCTAAAACTTAAAGAAATTAGCTACATACCTTGTGAAGGCATTGCGGCCGGAGAACTTAAACATGGACCAATAGCCTTAATTGATAAAAACACATATATTTTTGCAATAAATCCAACAAGCGATGTATTTGATAAAACATCATCAAATATTGAAGAAATTATTGCTAGAGAGGGGAAAATAGTTCTTATAACTAATAAAGAAGGCGTAAAAAGTTTAAATGGTAAATTTGTGGAAAAAATAGAGGTTGAAAAAAATAAAAATCAAATGATTTCAGCCATTGAGTGCCTTTTGCCAATTCAACTTATAGCCTATTATATTTCTTTAGAAAGAGGAAATAATATTGATAAGCCTAGAAATTTAGCAAAATCTGTGACGGTTGAATAAAAACGGGGATTAAAATAATCCCTGTTTACAATCCTTGTTTTTACTAATTTATTGATTACAAGCTATGTTCAAAATGCACTTCTCTTAATTTGCTCTGATTATTTTCAATATTTTCTGTAATGGGTGATGCAATTTGACTTTTTCTACTAACAAAACTATTTTCTTTTTCAAGTTTTTCTTGCTTTATATTAGAAACAGGCTGCATAATAGTTATATTATCATCTTCTAATAAGGTTTCATAATCTAGCTTGTATTTACCTGCTGCTTGTAAAATGGCTAGCACTGTGTAATTATATGAATTTTTTGTACTTAAATCATCAAAAGATTCATCTGACATAAAAAGAAATGAAGCACTACTATTTACTGAATTTCTATTTTTTCTATCCATTTTTACAAAAAATAATTGTTTTTTATAAATAATAGCAATTTATAGATAAAAATCAAGAAAAAACTTGATTTATTTTTTTATAATAATATAATAAATAGAACGGAATATATAAAAATTCTTATGGCAAAATCAAAAAAACAAAATAGTGTTATTGAAAGAATAGATAAGTTGCGTAAAGATTATCTAATTTTAGATGAAGAATCTGTTAAACTAGTCTTGGTGTCAAGTAATCTATTAAGTGCATTGCAGATACAAGAAAGTAATAATGATAAGCCAATAACAATGCTTATAAAGAATATATTTGATAATATTTTAGCAAATAAAAACTTATCTTCTAAAAAAGAAGAGCTATTGTTGGAAACAAAAAAACATAGCGATAATTTTAATATACAATTTATGCTAGATTTTTTTGCTGAAATCAAAAACAGATTACGTAATGAAGAAACTGACACCAAAGATAAAATATGCTTATTAGAAAATACTATGTATAATGAAATTCTTTTGCCAAAACAAAGGACTTTTTTAGCAGAAATGGATAAATTTTCTGAAGATGAAGATTTAAAATTTAGTAAAAAAATAAAAGAATTAGATAATGAAAATGAGTCTCAGAAAAACATTCTAGAAAGAATTGAAGAATTTTCAAATTATACTTTAAATGATACAGAATTAAAATTAGACAAGAAAAAAATTAATTTTATAGAAGATATTTTAACTTGCAAATATGAAAAAAATTTTATTATATCGTTAAAAGATAAATTATCTTTAACTTTAAATTCAATAAAGTTATTTTTAGCCGACTATACACCTAATAATACAATAGAGCGGAATTATGATGTAGATATGCAGAATCAACTAATAGATATTTTATCAAAATTTTTAATTAGCATATCAAAACGGGAATATGAAAAATCGGAAGACAAATTAAAAAGATTGAATGAGCAGATTTTAGGAGATAATAGTCTTCTTAGGATTTTTGCATGTTGTTCAAGTTTTTTAGGCGATTGCTGCTGTTCTAATGAGTTAAATGCAAATAAAGAATTAATCAATTGGGATAAAATACGAAATGCCTGTAAGTATGATAATGATGAAGTGGATATAACTAATTTTGAAGAAGAAAAAATAATGTTAAAAAATGGGCAAAAAAAACAGGAACAAACAGATAAAAAAGATAAAGTCAAATTGTCATCAGAATCAGAAAAATATTTTGCACAAGCACTATTAGCATATAATAAAAAAGAAAAAAATTTTAAGACGATTATTTGTGAAAAATCTTTTAAAATAGATTGTAGCGACTTAACAGAAATAAAAGAAAAATCTTTTGCTGAATTATCTGGATATACTCAAAAAGTAGATTTTTTCACTATAACAAAAGAAGAATTAGAAATGTGTTTTGAGGTAGATGGCGATTGCCACTTTAAGGGTAAAATAATTCCTTTTGAAAATGAAAAAAACAATATTTCTAAGGGAACAAAAATAAGGGACAGGCTAAAAGAAATTATAATAGCTCAAAGATATAAAAATAAGCTTTTAGAAAAAGCTAATATTCTTGTAAATAATGAAGAAATATCAAATAGCATTAGCAATAGAACAAAACTAATAATTATGACTAATTTGGGGGTTGTGAATAGCTCTGAACACATAAATAATTCCGAAGATTCATCAGAAAATAGCAATTCTGAACCTGTAAATAATTCTAGAAATTCATACAGAAATTTTGTTAGAATTTTAAGGGATAATAATAGTTTGCAAGAAGATGAAGAAACAATATTAAAATACTTAAAAACAATTGTTAAAAATGTAAAAGAGTCTAGTTCTTTAAAAATGAATTTTAAGAATATTAGAGAAACTAATCAAATAATAGCTAAGAATAAATCAATAGCTAAAAATATATTCCTTATAAATGCTATGAAAATAAATTCATTAAATATATCAAATAATCTTGATGAAAACTTAGAAAAACTTATTGATAATTACTATAAAAAAAGTAATCCAGCGGATATTAGTTTATCAAGATAAAAACCATTTTATAATAAAAAATTAGAGACTTTTTGTCTCTAATTTTCTATTATTAATAATTAAAATTATTTCCAAATAGTGCATAAATCTAACATTCTGTTAGAATATCCCCATTCGTTATCATACCATGAACCAACTCTTATGAAGTTTCCACCTAAAACTTTAGTTTGAGAAATATCAAAAATTGAGCTATGAGGATCTCCAGTTAAGTCAATAGAAACTATTGGATCAGATACTACATCTAATACACCGTGTAATGATGGGTCTTTAACAGCATTTCTAACAACTTCGTTAACTTCATCAACAGTAGTTGATTTTTTAGCCATAAAGCTAAAATCAACAAATGATACATCTGGAGTTGGAACTCTGATTGAAACGCCATCTAATTTTCCTTTTAATTGAGGCAATACTAAACCAACAGCTTTAGCAGCACCAGTTGAAGTTGGAATCATAGATAAAGCACCAGCTCTAGCTCTTCTCATATCTTTATGAACTTTATCAAGAATATTTTGATCATTTGTGTATGAGTGAATTGTAGTCATATTTCCCTTTTCAATTCCAAAGGCTGCATCTAAAACCTTAGCTAAAGGAGCCAAACAGTTAGTAGTGCAAGAAGCGTTTGAAATAATATCATCTTGAGCAGTTAATTGGTCGTCATTAACACCTAAAACTATAGTCTTAACTGTATCAGGAGTTTTTGTTGGACCTGACATCATAACTTTTTTAGCACCAGCTTCAATATGTGGCATAGCTTTATCTCTTTCCAAGAATAAACCAGTGCATTCTAGAACTATATCAATGCCCAATTCTTTCCAAGGTAAATTATGTGCGTCTTTTTCTGAAACAACTTTAATTTTTTTGCCATCAACAACAATTGAATCACCTTCTATTTTTGCATCATGGTTAAATTTGCCATGAACTGAATCATATTTTAATAAATAAAGATTAGTTTCTAGTGGAGCTAAATCATTAATAGCTACGATTTCTAAGTCTTTATATTTAGCTTGATTTTCAAAGAATGCTCTAAAAACACATCTTCCTATTCTACCAAAACCATTTATAGCAATTTTTTTAGTCATACTTTACCATATAGTTATTATTAATATTATTGTTTATTATTTTTCATTTTGAGATCGTAATAAACAAGTAATTTAGAAAAGTCCGCCAATGATATCTTAGCAGTCATTTTCTTTGTCCCGCCAGCAACTTTTAAATCACGAACGGTAAATCTAATATACATTTCCTGCCCCATTTTTATTTGAGATAACATTAATTTTTGTTTTGCAGGAGAAAAAGGTATTACACCATATTCGGGAACTTTATCTATGAAATCAGAATTAATTAAATCGTTTCCGTCAATTTTTACATTTACTGTTGTATTTTCAAGAACAGAAGGAATTATTATTACAACTTGATTTGCAATTTTATTGTTGGGTTGAATATAAACAGAAGAATTATCATCATAGAATGTTGCAAAAATTCTACAATCAACGTCCTCCATCATAACATCTTCTTCACATAATACAGTCCAATCACCAAATTTCTTTTCTTCTCTAGATATATTGTCAATTATTTCCGCGGCAAATGATGTGTTTAATAATAAACATCCTAAAATAATAATAAGTATTTTTCTCATAAAATATTAAATAATGCCCTTTTCTTCAATATCAATTAATACATTTTTTTAAAAAAGTCTAGTTTTTTGTTAAAATATTTTTATATAATAATATTTTAATATTAATGTTGACTTAATGCGTATGTGCCATATAATATTTTAATTTATTCATAGTTAAAATATTGGCCTATTATGAAAATTTTATTTTTTTACTTGAAATTTAAAATATTATCTATATAAGTTAGATAATGTTGTGAAGGTAGTTATTAATTATATTTAATAACTCGTTCTTTTTATTAATTAAATAAGGAATAAGTCCATGCCTTTTTATGAATTGGTATATGTTACAAGACAAGATTTAGCACCTAATGAGGTTGATAATCTTACTGAAAAATTTAAAAAAGTTTTAGAGCAAGGAAACGGAAAGTTGGTTTCTAAAGAATATTGGGGTTTAAGAACTCTTGCTTATAAAATAAACAAAAATACTAAAGGTCATTATGTTTTAATGAACATTGATGCACCTTATCCAGCTGTTGCTGAATTAGAAAGAATTATGGGATTTGATGAGAACATTATTAGAAAAGGTATTTTTAAAGTTGATGAAATTTCAAAAGAACCATCTAAGTTATTTGTCTCAGTTAATGCTAAGGATAAAAAATAATAAGGAGAAAACATGTTAGAAAATAAGAATGATGTTCAAAATCAAGAAAAAGATGAATATTTAAAAATTTCTCTTGTAAATCAAGGAATTTCTATTAAGAAAAATAAAGTTTGCCCATTACATGATGTGCCTGATAAAGATATAGATTATAAAAATTTAGAATTATTAAATAAATATATTTCTGAAAGAGGTAAAATAATGGCAAGCAGAATTACTGGTGTTTCTTTAAAAAAGCAAAGAAAGCTATCTAAAGCGATTAAAAGAGCCAGAAATTTAGCTTTATTATCATTTATTGCAAAAGTTGAAGAATAGGAGAAATTATGAAAGTTATTTTAAAAAGTAAAATCAAGAAGTTAGGAAATATAGGAGACGTAGTTGACGTAAAAGACGGCTATGGTAGAAATATGTTAATTCCTAATGGTTTAGCTATATTCTATACAGATAAAAATTATGAAGTTTTTAAAGCTAAAAAAGCCGAAATAGAAAAAGAAAATCAAGACAAAAAAGCAAAAGCTGAAGAATTAAAAAATAAGATTATTGCTAAAGAAGTTGTTTTAATTGAAAATGCGGGTGATGATGGAAAATTGTATGGATCTATCACGGGCATTAAATTAGCAAACTTTATTAACTCTTTATTAAAAATAAATGATGTTAAAAAATCAAATATTTCATTAAAAGAAGCTATAAAGAATGTTGGTAAATTTGCTATTATAGTAGAATTACATCCGGAAGTTTCTTTTGAAAAAGATGTGATTGTAGCTAGGTCTAAAGAAGAAGCTAATAAAATCAAAAAAGGTGAGTTTGAATTGAAGAAAGATGATAAGAAGCAAGACATGACTCAGGAAATAAATACTGAGTCTAAACCTGAAGAAAAGGAAGCTAAGGATAGCAAAAAATAATATTTTATTACATAAAAAGGGTAATTTTAATTAATTACCTTTTTATTGTATCTCTAAAACCCCCAAGTTAGACTTGGGGCTAGTTTATCATATTTTATTAAGTTTTAAATTATTTTTTTAACTTTTTTCTTAAATCTTCCCAATAATCAATTCGTTTTTTGATTTCTCTTTCAAAACCTCTTTCATTAGGTGTATAAAATATTCTTCTTGGATATTCTGACGGAAAATAATCTTGTCCAGAAAAACAGTTTGGAGTGTCATGATCATATATATAGCCATCACTATATCCAATTTCCTTCATTATTTTTGTTGGAGCATTTAATATATGTTTTGGCGGATTATAGGAATGGCCCTTAACGGCTTGCATAACGCCATTTATTGCAATTTCTCCGGAATTAGATTTTGGACAGTTTGCTAAATAAATTACAAGATTGGTTATTGCAATATCACCCTCCGGACTTCCTAAAAAATCGTAGGCCTGTCTTGCATTTACAGCCTGAACTAAAGCATTAGGATCTGCCATACCTATATCTTCCATTGCCATTCTTGTTAATCTTCTAAATAAATAGTGTGGATCTTCGCCAGCTATCATCATTCTAGCACACCAATACAATGCGGCTTGAACGTCGGATCCTCTAACAGATTTATGCAAAGCACTAATTAAATTGTAATGTCCATCTCTTGATTTATCATAGTTAGCCGTTTTTCTTTGTAAAAAGTTTAGCAATTCATTGCTATTCAATTCTTTTTTTAAATTTGCATTAAATAATTCTTCACACATATTTAACAAATATCTGCCATCAGCACCTGATATGTCGCATAATGTTTGTTTCGCATCTTCTGTAATTGGCAGCTTTTTATCTTCTTTTTGTTCTGCCCTATCTATCAAATTCATCAGAGCTTCTCTATCTAAAGAATTGAATATTATTAAACGACATCTTGACAACAAAGCTGAGTTCAGTTCAAACGACGGATTTTCGGTTGTTGCACCAATAAGCGTTATAGTTCCATTTTCTATATATGGTAGAAATAAATCCTGTTGATTTCTTTTGAAACAATGTATTTCATCAATCAATAATATAGTGCCTTTACCATCTTTTTTTAATTTTTCAGCTTTTTCAAAAACATTTCTTAAATCTGCAGCTCCACTATTGGTTGCTGATAAAAATTCTATTTGCAAGCCGCTTCTTTTTGCTAAAATTTTTGCAGTTGTAGTTTTTCCACATCCTGCGGGTCCCCATAAAATCATTGATGGTATTTTTCCACTATTAACAATTCGCGTTATAATACCATTTTCTCCAAATAGATGGTCTTGCCCTGTTATTTCTTGAAAATCGTTCGGTCTTATTTTATCAGCTAAAGGTTGTGTTAAATTATTTTCAAAAAGCATTAAATTTAAAATATCAAAAATTAATTATAAATAAAATTATAGTTTTTTCAATTTTATTTTCAATATATTTATAGGTGTTGGATATAATAATTATTTTATAAATTTGTCCAATTATAAAAACTTGCAATTTCATTCTTTTGTTTTAAAATTATTGATATTATATGAATGAAATTGTTATGTTTTTAGATAAATTAAAAGGTATGCTTTCTTCAATGAAAAAAGTTGAGTATAATCAGTTCTTTAAAAAGAAAATGGAATATGCTCGGCTTGAGGATATAGTATTTTTAACAAAATCAGAGGTTATCGGTGATTTTGATGCCGATAAAAAAATATATGGAGTTTCGACTTTAAAAAAAGCTAAAGATAATGAATTGTCTTTTTTGACAAACTCTAAATATATTGAGGATTTAAAAAATACTAAAGCGGGTGCAGTTTTTGTTGAAAAAAAATTAATGAATAAGGTTCCGAAGGGGACGGTAGCAATTATAAACGAAAATCCACATTTTGCATATATGCTATGCCTTGAGGCAATGTATGAAGTTCCAATTTTTAACAAAAGCGGTGGAATTTCAAGAAAAGCCCATATTGCTTGGAGTGCAAAAATTGGAAAAAATGTTGAAATTCAGGATGGGGCTTATATAGATAAAAATGTGGTGATTGGTGATAATTGCAAAATTTGTGCAAATGCTGTAATTTATCATGATTGTAAAATCGGAGATGATACTTTTATTGGTGCAAACTCTGTAATTAGTTATTCAAATATTGGTAAAAATTGTATAATCCATAATGGTGCAATGATAGGTCAGGATGGTTTTGGGTTTGTTCATAATAAAATGTTTAACTTTAAAATTCCACAAATTGGCAAAGTTGTAATTGGCGATTATGTTGAAATTGGTGCTAATACATGTATTGATAGAGGTGCGTTGGATGATACAATAATCGGTGCCAATGCAAAAATAGATAACTTAGTGCAAATAGGACATGGCGTAAAAGTTGGTATAGGAACATTTATAGCTGGCGGAGTTGGAATCGCTGGATCAACTGAAGTTGGAAATTTTGTTCAATTAGGTGGAAAAGTAGGGGTAGCAGGCCATATTAAAATTGCAGATGGAGTTCAGGTTGCTGGTAATTCTGGTATAGCTCAAAGTATTGATAAACCTATGAGTTCATGGGGAGGATCTCCGGCATTACCTGCTAGAAAATGGCACAAATTAAATATATTACAAGAGAGAATGGTTAATAACAAGAAGGAGGAGAAAGAAAATGAGTAATGAAGTAATTGGCATAAAAGAAATAATGAGTTATATACCACATAGATATCCATTATTGTTGGTTGATAAGATTATTGATTTTGTCAAAGGAGAGAGTGCAGTTGGTATAAAAAATGCAACAATGAACGAACAGTTCTTTCAAGGGCATTTTCCTGATGAACCAGTTATGCCTGGCGTTTTGCAGATTGAAGCTTTAGCTCAGACGGCTTGTGTATTAGTTATAAAATCCTTGGGCGAAAAAGCTCCAAAAAATCCTGGTATTTTATTTACAACAATCAACAATGTTAAATTTAGAAAACCAGTTGTTCCAGGTGATACATTAGAATTGCACGTTAAAATTGTAAAAAGTAAATTATCAATCTATGTTATTGAGGCATATGGTATAGTAGATGGACAAAAAGTAATTGAAGCAGAATTTTCTGCTATGCTATACGATAAAGACGCAAAAAAGATTTAGATATTATTTTTTATAGCATAAAAAATAGCTTCTTTTATGAAGCTATTTTTTTGTATCTCTAAAACTCACAGTTAGACTGGGGGCTCAGTTTAGCTTTAGCGATGATTATCATTTATTTATTAAATTTATAATATTTTCATAGGATGGAACATTATTATCAATTTTACCCAGTAAAGCAATAGTCGGTTTTGATTTTGTTAAAACCATTTCCATAACTTCTTTTAACTTTTTTACATTTACGGCTTCAATTTCATTTATCAACTCATCGGTGCTTATTATTCTACCTTTTGATAATATATTTGATGCATTTTTTTGTGCCCTGCTTGAATTGCTTTCCTTACTCATTAATATTGTTGACTTTAACTTTGTTATAGCTCTTTTGCATTCTTCTTCTGTAATTTTTTGAGTTGTTTTTTTCAATTCGTCTATTGTTGCAGTTATTAGTTCATCAACCTTATCAGGCGAAACTGCACAATATACATCAAAAATACCAGTATCATGGCTTGATGTATTTCCAGCACTAATTCTATAGCACAGTCCTCTCTTCTCACGTATTTCTTGAAATAGTCTTGATGACATGCCGCCGCCCAATAATACGCCTAAAACACCAACTTCATAGAAATGTTCGTCAAGATGAGTGCAACTTTCAAAACCCATTATAAGTTGTGTCTGTTCAAGTTTTTTATTTTTAGTAAAATAACCACCGGTATAAACTGCCTTTTGTGGTTCTTTATTTTTTCCCTCCTGCAATAATGTAAAATACTTTTTAACCAATCTTACGGTTTCATCATTTTTAATTTTACCAGCAAAAGATATAACTATATCCTTAGTTTTATATTGTTTATTAACATAGGATATTATGTCATCTCTTGTAAATTTTTTAATGTTTTTTGCAGGACCTAATATTGTTCTTCCATAGGGTTGATTTTTATAGGCTGTTTCCATAAAATAATCGCCTATTATGTCGCTTGGGTCATCCTTTGTCATAGCTAGCTCTTGTAAAATCACAAACCTTTCTTTTTCCATTTCTTCATTAAGAAAAATAGAATTTTGCACAATATCAGATAAAAGTTCTACAGCTTTTTCAACATTTTCCTTAAGCACTTTTGTATAGTAGGCTGTTTGGGATGTTGATGTAAATGCGTTTACTTTTCCGCCAATATCATCAAACTCTTCAGCTATTTGCTGAGTATTTCTTGTTTTTGTTCCCTTAAAAGCCATATGTTCTAAAAAATGCGAAATACCATTGTTTTCCTTTGTTTCATTTCTACTACCAGTTTTTACCCATACATTTATTGATACCGATTCAACATCGGGCATGTATTCATTGACTATTCTTAAACCATTATCTAAAGTTGTAATATCTAACATAACACCATATTTTTTCATTCTTTTAAAATCATATATTTTTTAAAATAAAAATCAATGATATTATTTAAATAAATTTAAAGATATTTGCACTTTTAAACCACGTGTTCTTTTAGAATTAGAAAAATTTATTATACCATTTTGTGATAAAACTATATCTTTCGCAATAGCTAAACCTAAGCCAACACCCTTTTGGTTTGGATTCCTTGATTTATCAATTTTAAAAAATGGTTCTGAAAGTTTTTCTAAATTTTCTTCACTTACTCCGCCACCATTATCTTCAATTGATATATTTATTTTATCTTTATTTGCCCTATTTAATGTAATTACAGTTTTTGTTCCGAATTTAAATGCATTGTCTACAATATTTTGCAATGCCCTTTTAAATGATAAAACCTGTATTGATACGATTTCATTTTTGTCTATATTTTTTGTTCTAAAAAGAATATTTTTATTTATTTTTTTATATTCTTTTATAAATATATTTATAAAATCATACACATTCACTAAAACTTTATCTTCAACTGTTGTATTTTTTGCAAAATTCAAATATTGATTTACTATATCTTCCATATATTTAATATCATCCTCAAGATATGATTTTGAAGGCGTATCCATCATTTCAAGCTCAAGTTTCATTCTGGTTAAAGGAGTTCTTAAATCGTGGGATATTCCAGCCAGCATCACAGTTCGTTGATTAACAAACTTTGTTAGTCTTTTTTCCATTTCTAAAAATGATAAAGTTAAATCTCTTATTTCCTGTGCACCAGTCGGCTTTAATTTTGAAATCTTTTGATTCAATGAAAAATTATTAACATGCTTTTTTAAAAGTTTTATTGGTCTTACTTGATTTTTCATAAAAATTATAGCCACAAGTAGTGTTATAAATGATAGCACGAGATTCCATGTTATAAAGATTCTAGCTGTTTTTACTATTAATTCTTTTTTATTAACAGTCATACTTAAAACGCCATCATCTTTTTGCACTAATATTATAAAATCATCATCATTTTCTTTAAGGGCAATTGGATCTTTTATATTTGATAATAAATTTTCAATAAAAAATTGTTCTTGATTAAAAAATACATATTTGTCAGTGTTTTTTATAATATCTTTCTTATTAATATGTTCGTTTTTGTAGAATTTAACATCTATATTCATATCATTATAATTTTCATTTGGCTTAAAATTTTTTTCAATAAATATTATTTTTTGAATTGTTCCACTTGATATTCTTTTTATAACATTTTGCAAATGAGTTTGATAAAATATATAGGTTGAAATTAATTGAACTATTAATACCGGTAAAATTATAATTAGTAAAAATCTATTAAAAAGTTTTGCAGGAAAATATTTTTTTAGTTTCATTTCTAAATAAATTATTTTTTACTAATAATTAAATCATAAATTAATTCTCTTATTTGACTGATGCCTAAGTTTTCTTTACTGCTTGCAAATAAAACTTCTCCATATAAAGCTGGATGATCCTTAAATATATTTTCAATTGTTAAAACTTTTGATTGAAGTTCTAGTGGCTTTATTTCATCAATTTTTGTAAGTATTATTTGATATAATATTCCACTTGCATCAAGAATATCCATCATTTCCTCATCATTATCTTTTATAGAATGGCGACTATCTATAAGTAAAAAAACTCTCTGCAAATTTCTTCTTTTGAGCAGATAGTCAAAAATTAATTTATTCCAATTTTGCACTTCATGTTTACTAGCTTTTGCATAACCATAGCCCGGCATATCAACTATTGTCAGTTTATCGCCAACTTGAAAAAAATTAAGTTGTTTTGTTCTTCCTGGAGTTTTTGAAACAACTGCTATTTTTGAATTTGTAATGGCATTTATCAAGCTTGATTTTCCAACATTTGAACGACCAATAAAAGCAACCTCTTCTATATTATTTATAGGCAAATCACTTTCTTTTGTCGCACCTATTTTAAAAATCGGAGGATTTTTTATAAAGTAATCATCAAACTTAGCCATAGTTATATTTAAAGTTATTCTAGAAAAAATATACTTTTGAAAAAAATTAAATCAAGAACTTTTAAGAATATTATTTTTTTCTTTCTTGATTTTAATCAAAGTAGTTTTATATTTAAATCACTAAGAAATAAATAATATATATATGAAACAATGCAAATTACCTATATATTTTGATTATCAAGCAACTGCACCAATGGATAAAAGAGTATTTGATGCAATGTATCCATATTTCATGCAAGATTTTGGAAATGCCCATTCAAGTAGCCATTGTTTTGGCTGGAAAGCAGCTGAGGCAGTTCAAAAAGCAAGAAAACAAGTTGCTGATGTTATAAATGCAAAACCTGATAACATAATTTTTACATCCGGTGCAACAGAATCTAATAATTTAGCTATTAAAGGAGTTGCTAGAGCCAATAGAACAGCGGAAAAAAATCATGTTATTTCAGTTTCAACAGAACATAAATGTGTTTTAGAAAGTGTAAAAAGTCTAAAGAAAGAAGGCTTTGAAATTACATTGCTGCCAGTTCAACATGACGGTCTAATATCATTAGATGATTTAAGAAATGCCATAACGGATAAGACTATCATGGTTTCAGTTATGGGTGTAAATAATGAGATTGGAGTTATCCAGCCCTTAAAAGAAATTGGCAAGATATGCAGAGAAAAAGGCGTAATTTTTCACACAGATTGTGCACAAGCATTTGGAAAAATACCACTTGATGTAGAAGAAATGAACATAGATTTAATGAGCATTTCAGGCCATAAAATTTATGGACCTAAAGGGGTTGGAGCACTTTATATAAGAGACAAAATTAAAGTTCAACCATTGTTCAGCGGTGGCGGACAAGAAAAAAAATTACGTTCAGGAACCCTGCCTGTTCCTTTGATAGTTGGACTTGGTGAAGCTGCAAAAATAGCAAAAAAAGATATGGAAAAAGATGCAAAACATGTTAAAGAATTATTTGACATTTTTTATAATGAGATGATGAAAATTGAAAAATGCTATCTAAATGGCAGCAAAGAACATAGATGGTATGGTTGTGCAAACTATAGTTTTGCAGGTATAGAAGGTGAATCTATAATGATTAGAATAAAAGAAGTTGGAGTTTCTTCTGGTTCAGCATGCACTTCTGATGATTTAAGACCATCCTATGTAATAGAAGCATTAGGCGGAGATCCAGAATTAGCCCATTCATCCCTAAGAATTGGCTTTGGACGATTTACCACAAAAGATGAAGTCAAATATTATGCAAAAAGATTAAAAGAAGAAGTTGAATATTTAAGAAACATGAGCCCATTATGGGATCAGATGAAGGAAAGGGATAAAAAATAATAAAAAACAATTATAGTTTGATGAATTATCTACAAATAGGAATAAATTTTTTGGTTGGACAAAATATGAAGAAATATAATCTTCATGTCCACCTTATACCAAGAAGGTTTTGTGATATAGATAACCCAAAGGGTGGCGTTAGAGGCGTTATTCCTGAAAAGAGAGGCTATTAATATGAAAAAACTTGTAAGAGATAAAATACCAGCTATCATTAGGGCACAAGGTAGAATTCCTAATATAGAGACAATTAAAAATGATGAAGAATATTACAAATTTTTAACTGACAAACTTTATGAAGAAATAGAAGAACTATTGCTAGCAAATAGCATAGAAGAAAAAATAGAGGAAATGGCTGATGTTTTTGAAGTTTTAGATGCTATTTGCGAGTTTAATAAAATTGACAAAAGTTCTGTTTTATCTTGTAAAAATAGAAAATTTGATGAGAGAGGCGGCTTTAAAGACAGAATAATATTGATTAAAGACTAAATTATATCAATATTATTTTTAATTCATTATTCTGCTATTCTCTCTCTATGTGGAAGACAGCAGAATTTTTCAAAATTAAAAAAATAGGCATATATTTATAAGAACAAAATTATATGCTTCTTAGATATAGATAAAGCGATAAACGTTTTCATGAATTATTTTTTATTTCTTAGCAATACATACAAAGCTCCGCTTCCGCCATCTTTAACATGTGCATCAACATATTTAATAATTTTATTTGCAAAACGTGGTTCCGCAAACCATTCAATTATGCTGGATTTTATGGTTTTATCTTTTGAATGCAAACCTTTTCCAGTTATAATTAATAGGCATTTAAAATTTTTATTCTCAGAAAGTTCAAATAAGAATTTCAATTTTTCATAAGCTTGATCCAATGTCATACCATGGAGATCAAGTCTATAATCTATTTTAAACTTTCCTTTGCTTAATTTTTTATCTGAATTTTTATCAATACCAAGAGAAATACCTTTATCCAACAAAAAATAGTCTTTTTGATCAAAAGTTGCACTCAAATTAATTTCACTTGAGTGCTTTTTTATATTTTCTTTCACTGTCTTGATTAGCTTTTTGCCAGCCTCACTAATTTTTTCACTACTAGCTTTAGCAGTTCTTTTACAACTTTTTTTAAATTCCTCCCATTCTTTTAAATCATCATCAAAAATTGGCATAGTATTATTTTTTAGAATATTCCTTAGCTAATCTAATATAATTTAACGCACCTTCTTTTATATATTCATAATCAACATCTCTTAGATTTCTCATAAATTTCGCAGGATTCCCAAACCATAATTCACCACTTCTGATTATAGTTCTTGGAGTTACATTTGATGCAGCACCAACAAAAGCATCGTCTTCTATTATGCAATCGTCTCCAATAACAGATCCCATGCCTATCAAACAGTTGTTTCCTATACGACAGGCATGTATAATACAGGCGTGCCCAATAGTCGTATTATTTCCTATAATAGTATGACCCTTAGGATTTTTAGTATAATCCCAATCCTCGCAGGCAGAAGTATGAACAACTGTATTTTCCTGAATATTTGAGTTATCACCAATTATTATTGAAGCCAAGTCAGCCCTCAAACTAACATTAGACCATATACTAACGTCCTTACCAAGTCTAACATCTCCAGCTATAAAAGCATAATCGGATATATATGAAGCCTGTTCAATTTTAGGCATTTTATCATTAACTTTTTTTACAACAAAAGGCATAATAACACACATTTTTTATCAACACATAAATCAACAAATAAAATATTGTCAAATAAAAGTCAATTTTATATTGAAAATTAATTAAGACATTATAACCTATAATCATTAACAACAAAATTTTAAAATATGACTAGCATAATATCCGGCAACTGGAAAATGAATGGTTCAAAAGCCATGATAGATCAATGGTTTGAGGATTTTACAAACAGTGCCATTTCATTTGAAAAAAACAATCAAATAGATAAAGACAAACTCCCACTTATTCTAATTTGCCTTCCAGACGTTTACCTAGAATACGCCATAAATAAATCAGAAGAATACAATAAAAAAATGAAACAATTTAAAGTTTTCATTGGTGCTGAAGACGCTTATTATGAAGAAAAAGGTGCTTTTACCGGCAACACAAGCCCAGCTTTTTTAAAGGAAATTGGATGTAAATACACACTTGTTGGACACTCAGAAAGAAGACAATATCAACACGAAACAGATTCTTTAGTAGCTAAAAAAGCCTCAAAATGCTTCGGATATGACATAACACCAATAATTTGTGTTGGAGAAGATTTAGCCACAAGAGAAGCCAAAAGACACCTAGAATTTGTTGGTGAACAAGTAATTAACTCAACCGAAGGTGTTGATTTAGAGAATTCAATCATAGCCTACGAACCTGTATGGGCCATCGGCACCGGCAAAGTTCCAACAGAAGCTGAAATTGATGAAATGGAAGGATATATAAAAGATATACTACACAAGATGAGACATATAGAAACAAGCAAACTAAAAGTTGTTTACGGAGGTTCTGTAAAATCATCAAATGCAAAGGACATTTTACATTTGAAACACGTAAATGGTGTTCTTGTTGGCGGTGCCAGCATGAAAGGCCAAGAATTTTTTGATATAGTAAAAAGTTCTTTTTAATATATAAATAATTCTATATATTTTTATTTATCATACATACTAAAAGATCCCATAATTCGGGATCTTTTATTTATCAAATTAAAATCACTAGCCAATATTGCAGATTATAAATAAATCAAAAGTTAAAAATCAAAAATAAAAAAGATAAATTATACCATATCATGCATATTATTAATGTCATTTAAAATCAATAATTACAATAAATGCAAAATTAATTCATTATGTCATTTTTAAGTAAAACTTATTGACAATTTTGTTTGTATATAATAAAATTATGGCATATAAATAATATTTTTTGCACTATGACTGATAATGAAAATCTTATGGGTGATCCTAATACTCAAAATGAACAAATACAAACAAAACAAACTTTTTTTTCAAGAATTAAGTCTTTTTTTATTAAATTAAAAGGATTTGAAAAATTAGATAATGATATTATTACTATTAATCAAAATCATGAAAAACAAAAAAACAAAATAAACAAAAAACCAAATAGAAAGCAACTTATTAATCAAAAGAACACTCAAAGTATAAGTCATAAAGCAGAACAAGATGACAAACAACAAGATACTCAGCAAACAGTTGCAAAAAACGTTGTAGAAGATGGTAATTTAGACAGCGAATATACTGGATCTATTAATACGAATAAAAATATTAAATCAAATATAAAAACAAAAAATGGCTATTTTGAACTTAAAGAGGATATAGAAAAAAAAGAAGATATAAACAATTCTGAACAAGATAATTTGATTGAAAAAGGATATAATAGTGAATTAAATGTAAATGATTTAAATGCACAATATTTAAATGGAGAGTATTTGGATGTAAATAAATATAAAGAATACAAAGAACAACAGGAAAAACAAAAACAACAGGAAGAGCAAAGACAGAAAAATCAGAAAGAAAATAAAACAACAGTTAATAAGAAAATTGATGATAATAAAAAATTAGAAGAGAATAAACAAAAAGAACAGCAACAGTCTACTGGTAATAAAGAAGATATAGTTCAAAACCCAGCAACACAAGCCCAGCCTCAAGGTAATAATGAACAACAAGAATTTGAACCATCTGTTAAAATTCCAAAGGAGCTTGAAAATAATGAAGAGTGGGAAGATCGTAGGTGGAAAACAGTAAATTTTACAATTAGGCCTAAGAACCAGGCTATAAAATTTAATGGTCAAACAGAATCAATGCAAGTTGATGTTAGCAAAATTGACAAAAATCAATTAGGTAAACCAAACCCACAACAAATTAATCAAAATAATAAAGAACAAAATACTCTACAAGAAGAAAATGAATCGGTAATTGAGCAGCAAACTGATAATGAATGGTGGAATGAACTAACTGCTGACCTTCCCGATTATCCCAAAAAAGATATTTTACAAGAAGAGCAAAAAGAGCAAAAAGATAAAGCTAGTCAAAAACAACTTACTTCTGCTGAGATTTTAGCAAATGCAAAAGAAAACGTTATTAAAATTAATAAAGATAGCTTAAAACCGGAAAACTATTATAGTATTGTTGAAAAAGTGTTAAAGAATAATGGTAAAAAAGTTAATAATAAAACCGTTAAATCTATAGCAGAAAGTGTGATAAATTCGTTATTAAAATCTGATAGTTTGTTAAAAAATTCAGAAATATTGCAAACTACTAAAGATCCTCTTGAGTTTGCTAAAGCTTTAACTAATTTAAATGGAAAAATATATGACAAATCAATTGGCAATACTAATGATTTTTCTTTAAAAGGTTTTGATGCTGAAGTAAAGCAGGATGTTTTAAAAGAAATAGTTCTTGAACAATCTAAAAATGCTGAAAATTTTTTGAAAGAATTTAAAAAAACTGATGATTATGAAAATTTAAAAGATGACGATAAAATAGAAATTGATTCGGCTATAAAGGTTAATTCAACGATTGAATCTCAATTTAGTAGCATTAAAATTTTTTTAAAGAATCAAGTTAATAGTTTTTTTGAACAATTACCAGAAAAATATGGAGACTTTAAAGATAAAATTTTAAAACAACTCGGAGATGAAAACGGTTTATCTATTGAAAATGTCAAAAATGAGATAAAAGAATTTCTTAAAAATAAAGAATTAATTGAATTTATTAAAAATAATAATGATAATCAAAAATTTAAAATAGCTCTTCAAAGTCTTAACGCAGCTCTTTCTACAAAAAATGAATATAAAGAATTTTCAATTATTAAAAATTCAGATAAAAGTGAAGCTAAAAAAAGTTATTTAACTAATAAAGGAGAGTTAATAACAAAAGATATTCTGGATAAAATAATAGATAACTATAGAAATTTCTTAAATTCTGGAAATGACGATGTTGACAATTTCTTAAATTCTGAAGATGACAATCTTGACAAAATAATTGAGATAAAAAGACTTGAAGAAATAATTAATGGTAAAGATTTATCGGAGACTTTTTTGAATGATAATAACGTTAATGTTTTAATAGGTTTCTATAATGACAGCCTAAAAATTTATAGACAGTTATGGAATAATACAATAACTGATGAAGAGATATTAAACAAAACAGAAGAAAAGCTGGAACAAACTAATGAAAAAATAAGAGATATAATTACAAAAAAAGAGAAAGATGAAAAAGATATTTTAGAAAAAACAGATAAATCTATAGAATTATTTAAAAAAAATACTCCACAAGGTAATGAACAAAATAATGTAAATATTTTAATAAATCTCTATAATAATAGTCTAGAATACTATAAAAAGTTGCGTAATGATAAAATAAGCGATAAAGAAAAAGAAGATATTAAAGGAAAATTAAAAACAAAAAATAATGAAATATTAAATAAAATTGAAGAAATAAATAAAACTGGAGATAATGAAGCAAAAAATATTGCAAAAAATATTCAAGAAGCTATAAATATTAAGGAAATAATGATAGGGGTATATGAGGTTAAAACTGAATATAACAATAATAGACATAAAGCACCGAAAGATATATTGAATAGAATTGTTGAAAAAGCTCCTAAAGAATATAAAAATTATATTCAACAAAAATTATATAAAGATTATAAAGAACTTAAACCAGAAGAGTCAGATAAAAGAAATGCAATGACAATTTTTATGTCATCTTTTGATAATCCTATGGATATATTAGAAGAAGCTAAAAATATTAATATAAATTCTGAAGAATATAAAGATTTAATAGATAAATTTTCTAAAGTTGGTCAATATAATCCTATATCTAAGGAAAATCAGGAATTAATAGCAACTATAGCAAAGGACAAGGGTATTACTGCAAGTGTTGATAATGTTCAAAAAGAAATACAAAAATTTTTTAAAAATAATAATATTGAAAATTTCAATATACTAAATAAAAAAGATATTTCAGAATCTATAAAATCATATTTTACTTCCCTTGCTGAAGCGATGCCAGCAACCGACAATAGTAAATTAAGTGATGATATTAAATTAGTTTTAAACGAATTTCTTATAAGAGGAAATTTTGAACTTCAGTGCGAAGCTAATAAGATTATATTTAAATATAAACAACAACAAGATGAACTAAATAAACAAGCACATGATATCAAACAAGAAGCAAAATACAAAGAAAATTATAATAAAGTTCTAGAGGAATTAAAGCAGCGAAATAAACAAGCACATGATATCGCTATGAGAATACAACTTGAAATTGGGAAAGAAAGTAATAAAATTTTTGCAAAGATACGTGATGGTTTAAATAGCAGTGATAAAGATACTCAAGATAAAGCTAAAAAAGATTATGATATATTATATAAAAAAGATGCAGATATAAATCAGAAAATTGATAAAATAATAGAAGCATCCGGAATACAAGTTGATGAACAATATAAAAATTCTGTAAAAAATGAATTAAAAAAATCTTTAGAGCAGAAAGGATTTACTGACGCAATAAGAGAAAATCTTGAAGAGTCAACAAAGATTATTAATGAAAAAGAAAGAGATATAATAAATAAAGAATATCATGAATTACAACAAAAAATAGAAAAATTAGATACTACAGATAAATTATCTAAGGTAAAAGACATTTTGAGTGGTGATACTTCCACTGAAAATATTGGAGAGGAATTATCAAAGTCATTATATTCTCCTGAAATTACTGAAAAAACATTATTAAAAGAGAAGGGTAAAAATATACAAAAAATATTAGATTATGATAGAAACGCATTAAATGATCTTTTAAATCTTGTAAAAGTACAATATGGAGATATTTCTTACAAAGAAAAGAAGCAAGCCGTTGAAATATATAATGATTTATTGTTAAAAATATTTGAACCAGACTCAAAAATATTCAGCAAAGTTCTTGATAAATTAAATAACAATGATCCAAAAACTAGAGAACAAGGTTTTAAGGACTATGAAATCCTTTATAACGACAATAGTGCAGACGATAGTGCAGCTGAACAAAAAGTTGATAAAATAATAGAGCTATCTGAAATAAAGATTGACAATGATAAATATTTAAAGTTAGTAAAAGAAGAACTTAAAGCTTCATTAAATGAGCGAAAGATTAATGATCAATTAAAAGCTAACCTTTATGAATCTACAAGTATTGTTAATAATAAGGAATTTTTGGTTAATAATTTCTTAACAAATAAATTAGGTTCTATAGAATACGATTTAAATTATATGGATAAAAAATTAATTTCCATAGAAGAGCAGTTGGATTATAAAACTTTTTATGATATAAAACAAGAGCTAAAAAAATTATCCGATATGCTAACTAATTATAATATTGAATTAGACCAAAAATTGGACTTAGACACAAAAGCTAAAATTTTATTTTATAATTTGAGTTCTAATAATAGTTATGAAATAAAGTATAAACAAGAAATAATTAATAAAATTAAAGAAGAGTTGGCAAAAAATGCTAAAGAAAATACTATAAATAGTAGGATAGATGAAATTATAAAACATAAAAAGAAGATAAGTTCAAATATAGATAAATTAACAGAAAAAACAGAAAAAAAACAGAATAAAGATTCTAAAATTATGAATGCTGTATTTGAAAAAGAAGCAACATTAAGAAAAAGAATTAAAGAAGATGCTAAAAGATTAGAACAGCAAAAACATAAAAGAGTAGTTACATGGGATCAAATAGTTACTATGGATACAGAAGATGAACAAAAGAATAAAAAACAAGTTAGCTGGGATCAAATAGTTACTATGGATACAGAAGATGAACTAAATAAACAAGCACATGATATCGCTATAAAAATACAAAATGCAATTTTAGACACAAATAATGAAATTTTTACAAAGATACGTGATGGTTTAAATAGCAATGATAAAAATATTTTAAATAAAGCTAAAGAAAATTATAATATACTATATAAAAAAGATGTAGATATAAAACAAAAAGCTGATAAAATAATAGAATTATCCGGAATACAAGTTGATGAACAATATAAAGATTCTGTAAAAAATGAATTAGAGAAATCTTTAGGACAGGATGAATTTATTAATACAATAATAAAAAATCTTGAAGAGTCAACAAAGATTATTAATGAACAGGAAGAGAATGCTAAAAAGAAATTGAATGATCTTAATAAAAAAATTAATGATACAGTAGACGGATTCAAACTTGAAGAGAGACTGAAAAATATTAATGATAATAGACGATTGAATAAAATAATCAATATCTTATCTGATGATGAAATAGATTTAGGTAGAAAAGCTACAAGAATATTTAATACTTTACCTACATCTACAGAATTTGAAGAAAAGTATAGAGAAAAAATAATTAATAAGATTAAAAATGAATTAGAAACAAAACAAAATGATATACAAAAAGAAGTAGAAAAAGTTTTGGAGAAATTAAAACAGAAAGTTGTAGCTTCTGGTGTTAATATTGCTGTCAATACCGAACAAACTGGTGAAGAAAGAGGAAATGTAGAACAAAAAACTGCTACTGAAGAAAACAAGGAAGGTCAAACTAGAGATACTGATAAAAATAAAGATATGAATGTTAGTAAACAAGAAATTTCAAGCAATACTCGGGAAGATAATAAATTTTCTCTTTATAAGAGTGATGATGGCAAATTTTCATTATATATGGATGATGAAAGTATTGATAATAGTAAAAAGGAAGAGTTTTATAATTTTATAAAGACACTTGTAGATAGTAGTATTGAATCTTCTAAGTCCTATAAAGAGTCTAATTTGTTTAGCAATATTCTGCCTAATACTGCTATTGAAAATAAGCAATCTACGTTTAATAATCAGAATGTTAAAAGTTTATCAAATATCAATCAAAATCAAACAATTGGTGATACTATAGCAAAAAAGGCTAAAGAGTATAATATAAAATCTGGTGCTTTTGCTACTTTGAGTAAGAATAAAGATAATAAAGATGTTATATCTTTGTTTGAGTTTGGAAATGATGATGAAAATACTAAAACTTATTCTACAAAAGTTACTTTAAGTAATAATGAGGTATTGATAATTAGAGATGTTAATGATGTTGATGAACAATTTAAAGATCATAATACTAATGGCTTTGTGATATTTAAAGTTGATGAAGAAGGAAAGGAGATTCCTGTTAACTATAATGATACTATTGATGGCACTACAAAATATTCTGATGTTTTTGAGTTGCCTCAAAAGGTTAAAATAAATTATCAAGAATTGGAGAATAAACAAGAGAAACAACATTTGACGGAATTTGTTAAGCAACAACAAGTTCAAAATACTCCAGGGTATTCTGAGCATTCTTTATAATATTTATCTGCTATAAAACCCCTAGTAAACTAGGGGTTTATATATGGTAATTATAAATTAATTGGTTAATTGTATTATAGATATTAATTTATCTGAGAGACATTGTTTGATTAAATGTTGTTGTGTAGGTAGTCTCTTAACATTCGTGTTATTTTGTATGAATTTCCGGCGCCCATTATTACTATTACAAATTTTTGATTTTTTTGATTTAAAATAATATTTTCTATTGTGTTTATTACGTCTTGGTGATTTTCTATGTAGGATATTTTTTCGGTGTTTAATAATTTTTTTACGTCTATGTCGTCCATGAAGCTTTCTCTTGATTTGTATATTTTTGTGATTATTGGGTAGTCTGCAAGTAAAAGGGCTTTTTTGTATTCTTCTACGTTTTCTTTTATTCTTGAAATTAGGTGCGGTTCTAATACGGCGATTAATTTTTCGTCGTTTTTCATGTTGTTTTTGATTGCTGTTAATGTGCAATTTATTTGAGTGTGGTGATGTGCGTAGTCGTCGTATAATTGTATTCTGCTGTTGGCGAAGACTAAGTCCATTCTTCTTTTGCTGCCGGAGAAATTTTTGATTACTTCTTTTATTGAAGATATTTTGGCACCAAGTTCTAATCCCATAATTGTTGCTATTGTTATATTTTTTGTGTTGTGATCTCCTAATATTTTGTATTCTATTTCGTGTTCGTTTATGATAATTTTGTTTTTTTCTTTTTTGACTTTTATGAGGTTTATGTCTTCTGGAATTTTTTTAAGTTTTGTGTTGAATGTGTAGGCTATTAATTTTATGTTTTTGCTTTTGAAAAAATCTTGCATTGATAATATTATGTCTAGAACGTTGTTGTCGTCGTAATAAAATACAATTTTTCCGTTTTTTTGAACTGTTTTTAAAAAATTTTTGAAGTTTTCTTTGTATTCTTCAAAGTTTTTAAACCTTTCTGGATGTTCCATTTCTAGATTGTTTAATATTACATATTTTGGATTGTAGTTTAGAAAGTTTCCGTCATATTCGTCAGCTTCGCATATGTAATAATCTGAATTTCCAACTCTGTAGGATTGGTTCCATTCTTTTACTATTCCACCTACAAAAACTGTGGGGTCAAAGTTGTCTTTTTCTAGTATTAGGCTGATTAAGGTTGTGGTTGTTGTTTTTCCATGTGTTCCGGCTACGGCAATTACGTTTTGATTATTCATTATGTATTCGCCGAGGAATTTTTGCCATTTTATTGTTTTTCTTGTTTTCATGGCAACGCTTGTTTCTTCTATTGTTTTGTATTTGTCGTTATATAATAGTGCGGGGCTTAATACTACAATGTCAACGTCTTTTATGTGCTCTACGTTGTGTCCTTTTGATATTTTAATGTTGTTTCTTGTTAATTGTTCTGTGTAGTCTCCAACTTCGTTTAAATCGCATCCGCTTACTTCAAAACCTTTGTTTTTTGCTATGCAGGCAACTGCAGAAATTCCGCTCCCATTAATTCCTATGAAGTGAACTTTAGTTTTTTTTTCTATCATTTTTATCTCCCAATTTAATATACTTTTTTAATCTTTAATCTGCGAATATAGTAAATCGTTTGTTATGACTAAAATGTTGTTATCAAATTTTTTTATTAGTCCGCCGGCTTCTTTGATAAGTAATAATGGTAATTCGTAATTTATACTATCTTTTTGAAGAATTGTGATGTCATATTTTCCGTTTGCAACGTTGCAAATATTTAGAATATCGCAGTTTGTTATAGTTATATTTCTATATTTATTTATGCAATTGTTTTTGAAATTTTTGTCGTTAACGTTATTTATGGCTACTAATGCCTGCTCTAGGTTTGATCTTGATGAAACTCTAATTCTTCTGGAGTTTAAATAGGCACCTTTGCCTTCTTCAACTATAAATGTTTCTTGCGTTATTGGACTGTCAATTACTCCGCAAATGGTTTTAAATTCGTTATTTTTATCTTTTTTCTGTAAGGATATGGATATGGCAAAGTATGGTATTGCGTGCAATAGGTTTAATTTGCCACATAATGGATTTATTATGTATCTAAAATTAGATTTTAGTTTGTCGTAATCATTTTGCTCATCTAAAAATATTATGTCGTAAGATGGCTTTTTGTTTTTAAAATATTCAAATAGTTTTCTTTTGATAAAATCTATAGTCATGTTAGCAAATTGTTCGGGACCTCTATGAGAACTTTGTAAATTCTCAAGTTCTACAAAATCTCTAGAGATCTTATCACTAACTTTAATGATAGAATCTTGAATAACTGTTAAATCACCAGAAAATAAAACCATTTTTTAATAAATATACTTTACATGTATAATATTTTTAAAACATTAAAAAAATAAATACAAGTTATTTTAATCATTTTAATTTTGTATTGTGGGTTTATTTAAAAATAAAATAAACCCATGATAATTATTTTTTATTGTCCTGTTTTGTTAAATCTTCTATATATTGGTTAAATTCATCAGCATATTCTTCACTCCATCCCATTATATAGTGATCTCCAATAAATGTAAGTGGAAGTCCGATATTGTTTCCAGATATACCATATTGTCTAGCGTATTTATTCAATAGTGCTCTGTTATATCTGTCTTGAATATCAAGAATTTTGAAGTTTACATTTTTATATTTTTCCTCTATTTTGTTATCTGCAATGTATTTTTTTAATTTTTCGCAATAGAAACATGGTTGTGAAAAAATAATTACATCTTTTTTTATGATTTCTTCTGCTTTGACAGAAAAACAAAATAAGCACATAAAAGAAAAAATTAAAACTATTTTTTTCATATTCGTCTCCAATACTTTATTCAATGCAACAATCTATAGCTTTTTTAACAAAATTTTTCATTTTTGCTAAAGCTCCTTCTTCTTTTTCTATGCTTTCAACATCAATTGTTTTTGCTATGCTGTCGTCCGTATTTTCCATAATATTTGTTTCTTTTATTTTTTCTGTGATTTTTTTTATGTCCTCTTTTGAATCTTCAACCCATTTGACATCTTCAATATTTAGCATATTCATATTTAAGCCCCAGAACAAACAATATAGTTCGTAAGATTTATTAAAAAGATCGTATGCTTCTTGCGTATTTTTAAGGCTTAATTGTTTTGTTCCAACTTCCATTAATCTCATTGAACTAGCTAACAAATGTTTTGAAATACACCAAACTTCACCTTCATATTGAGGTATTAATTTTTGCATTAGTTTTTTACGAATTTCTCTGACCTGCTCTATTAAATCGTAGTAGGATGTTTTTCCAGTTTTAGCTCCAGAATACATTAAATGTTCTTCTATGGAAATTAAATTCATGATGCCAATTGTTAGGTCTTGGTCTGAGGATAAGTCCTTTGGATTGAGTTTTTTAGCTTGATCCATTTTCTCAACAAATTCTTTTACATTTTCTATTTTTTTCATAATTACTCCTTAAAACTTTATATAATTAAAATAAATACTTAAAATACTTAAAAAAGCAACAGGTAAAACAACTTTTTCAAAAGGAAAATGTGCGTG
>CALXSB010000085.1 GCA_944391005.1 uncultured Rickettsiales bacterium
AAATATGGTGCAAAAGTAGTCATTTTTGATTATTCTGAAAAAATAAATGACACAATTCATGCTTTAAAAGAAGAAGGTTATGATGTGGATGGTTATTTAGTTGATATTCGTAATAGCGAAAAAATCAATGATGCTGTTAACAAAGTAGTAGACAAATATCATACAATTGATATTTTAGTAAATAATGCTGGGGTAGCAAAGTTAACTCCATTTTTAGAAACAACAGATGAAATAAGAGATTTCCATTTTGATATCAATATTAAGGGTACTTGGAATGTATCAAAAGCTGTTGTGCCATATATGAAAGATGGTAGTGCAATTGTTAATCTATCTTCTGTTACTGGAACAATGGTTGCAGATACTGGAGAAGTGGCATATGCAACAACAAAAGCCGCTATTTTAGGGTTTACAAAAGGACTAGCTGCAGAGGTTGTTGATAAGGGAATTAGAGTAAATGCAATTCTTCCAGGCTATATTATGACTCCTATGGTAGAAGGGATTGCAAAAGATTCTGACAGCAGTAATCCTGCTTCTGTTGTAGATGGTATAGCAAAAGGAATTCCTATGAAAAGATTAGGTACCATAGAGGAACTTGGTGAACTTGCTGCATTTTTAGCAAGTAATGAAGCTTCTTATTTAACAGGCCAAAGCTATGTTATTGATGGTGGTTCTACATTGCCAGAAACAATGAGTGTTGGAGTATAATTTAAATTTTCTTTTATGTTTAATTCCTGCTAATATAATTGCTATTGCACTAAACATAGATATACAAAACTTATTTATATTTTAGGAGATTACTATGGAAAAAATTTGGAATGAAAAATTTATTGAATATATGAATTTTATTATACATCACCCTAATTATGAAGGACTACCTATATTAAAAAAATCTGATGGTTCTTACTCTTGGATTGCTCCGGCTAAAAGTATTATTGGAACCCAAAGAATAGAATGGGCCAAAAAGAAAATGAAAGAATTGAATATTCCTGAAAATGATAATAGCCCTTATTCAAAATTAATGTTTGAAATACATCCAACAAAAGAAAAAGTATGTCAAATTTGTGGAAAAAGCATGTCCTTATATTATATTTATATAAATTCAAGCTTTGCAAAATCTATAAAAAAGAAATTTAATTATAACGCTGATACAACCCAAGATCTTTTTAAAGTTTGTGCAGATTTATTAAGCTTGGGACATACTGAAGCAGAAGTAAGATTGTTTTTATTAAATTCTTTTAAGCTTCCTGTTACTTGTAAGGACTCTATTGAGGATATAATAAAAAAATGTGAAGAATTGTGCAGGAATGGTAATTGTAAAAAACTTGGACCGGGCGCAATGTCTAATTTTCCTGACCGATTTGACGGCTTTCATACATATAATAGATGTTGTAGAACTAAAGAAGATTCTGGAAGAAGTCCAGAAAATTTAAGAACATATGGCAAGGATCGCAGGGCATATGAGTATTGGAGTGATGGAAATATTTATGCTGCTAATTTATTTATGCATAGTAAATATTTTTTAGGTACAAGTGCAGATCATGTTGGTCCAATTTCATTAGGATTTGTTCATGATTCACATTACTTGAGGCCACTAAGTACTGGTGAAAATTCTTCTAAAAGAGATAAATTATCACTTGAGGATATACAAACTATAATTAGTATTGAAAAATCAACTGATGTACCTGCAATGTCTTGGTTCTCAAGTAAAATTTGGGACGATTTGAAAAAAAATTATATTAGTCATGAATATACAATTCCAATTTACCGTGAAATACTTAAACAAAATATGTCAAATTTCATGTTTGTTTTGTGGTATATACAAAATAACTGTAAAAAAAACGGTAAGGAATTTTTAATTAACTCATTTCTTAAACCTAAATTTAATTATTTTGATTATGATTATTTTTTCGATAATCTCGGAAATATTGTTTTAAAGAAAAATAGGCATAAAACTGATTCAAGTAAAGATGAATTAAATAGATATGTGAGAATTGCTTTTGAATCTATTAATGATTTTAATAAAAAAGAGAACAGGAATATAAAAAATAATTTAGATGAAGAGGATTTGGTATTACTCTCAGATATATGTGAAAAAATAGAAAAAGGTGAAGATATAAAAAAAATAAAAGCACAAATACAAAGTTTAATGTCTAATATCCAATTAAAATTAATAAAAAAGGTTGTGTAGAAAAAGTTGTGTAGATTGTAATAAAATCCAATTTACACAACTTTTACAATAGACTCTCTTTTCAATAGTTTCATAGTTCTAACTACTCTTCTATGTTTTCTGTAACTATTTTGCATTTTTGTATATTTTCTTTAATTTTTTTATGTAATTATTTTCCTTTTGTTCTGAATAAACCGCATTCTCACCACATTCTATACTTTCCAAATCAGAAATAGCATCAAAAGCTGTAACCTTATCTTCCTCATTTAATGTAGTTGGAATCGGAAACAACTCTTCTGGTAATATTTTCATATCTTTTCTAACACAAATTATAATAACACGTTTTCTTTTTTGAGGTACACCATAGTTCGATGCTAATAAAATTCTTCCTTCAATTTTATATCCCATTTTTTTGTATAACTGATTAATTTGTTTATATACATTACCTTTATCAAATGTTAGAATACCTTCAACATTTTCCATTACTATTATTTTAGGTTTTATATTTCTAACAATTTCAATAAAATCCTTAAATAACTGATTTCTAGGGTCATCAATGAATCTTTTTCCAGCATAAGAAAAGCCTTGACAGGGCGGTCCCCCACATACTATATCCACATTGCTTTCTTTTCCAATTTTAATAATCTGTTTTTTTACTTTTGAGTCTGTAATATCATCACAAATTACTTTTATTTCCGGATTGTTGGTTTTAAAGGTTATACATGCACTTTCATTAAAATCGTTTCCCAAAATCGCCTCAATTCCTGCTTCTTTAAAACCTGATGTCAGTCCTCCTGCCCCACAAAATAAATCTATTGATCTATTGCATCCGGTTTTTTCAATTATTGATTTTCCTATCTCTTTAGCTAAAATTGGTGGAACTGCATTTCCAACTTGTTTTAATAAATCTGTTTTATTACCATAAAAAAAGTATTCATCACTAAAACTTTGTAGTCTTGCAGCTTCTCTAACTGAAATAACTCTATTTATATTTGGATGCACATATGTTCCATTTCCCGGCCTGTTAAAATATGTTGTTATTGTGTAACTTGGTTTATTATAATCTATTCTACCGTATAATGTAGTTCTTCCGCCTGTTTTTGTTATTCTCAATAGTCTTTGAGATTTTTTTATTGTTTCCATAGGAATGTTTTGCCAGTTTCCTCCAGGAGGAACATTTCTTATCATTTCCAAATCTAAATCACTTAGCTTAAAAGTTATATGGTTTAACACCTGATTACTATTAATTTTTTTATATTTTTCTGTTATGGTTTCACAAACTTTTTTTTCAAATTTATCCAAAATAATATTTAAGCTAGTTATATATGTTTCTATAGATAGCTTTGAAGTTATAATATCTTCCGCATTTTTTAATGTGATTTCAGGAATTATATATTTAATGTCATTATAATAGTTTTTTATAACATCATTCACTTTATTAATATTATTTTCTTTGCTACCTTCTATTTCAAAAGCTTCACATATTAGTTGATTTATTTGATTTATAATGTTTGGGTCTTTTTTATTTAAAATATATTTTTTCACTAAACTACTTATTTTTTCTTTGTACTGAAAATTAATAGGCACTGGAAAATTGTCTATTTCATAATTATTTATATGATTGTTTGAACTTGTTAGTTTAAAATACCAATTTATTATATCGGAATTTAATAATCCCAACATAAAATATAAATCTATATCATAACTATTATTTAATACAGAAATAAAATTACATGAATTACCTAGTATATAATTTTTTGGTATTAAAGCATAGTTAATTCTTCTTTTTTTATGTATATTAGCTATTTGCTGGCATGCTATTCTTTCTTGATTAATAAATTCTTTTTTACTGCATTTTTCCAAAAATTCTTTACTAACATATTCTTTTTCTTTACATTCATTTAAAGAGTAAAACCCTATATTTTTTCCTCTTATTAATTCGTATTCTTTGTCATTTCCTACATATTTTTTATCTAATGTTAAATCAAGTTCACCTCTTTTATTAATAATAAAGTCAAGATCTTTTATTTTTTTAAATGTATTAAGTTTTTTAAATAATTTATACTCTTTCTCGTCTAAAGTAAATATAGCATTTTCTGTGTCTTCATTTAGAATTTCGTTTATGGTTATATAAGTAAATTTATTTTTTTCTAAACAAAAATTATTATTAATTTTTATTATATTAGTTTTATTACTTTTGTCTATCAACATTGTACATAATGCTTGTTGAGCATTTACAAATTTATTATTTTCTTCAATTACATTTATAGATATAATTTGATAATTTTGTAATATGTAAGTTCTTAATTTTTTACATGTTTTATCAGTTAAAATTGTATTTGGAATTAGCAATACAATTTTTGAATTTTTATTAGAATATTTGCATATTATTTCTTCTACAAATAATTTATAAAGGTTTAAAACACCTTCTGAAGAGTATTGAAAAAGTTTTTGAGAGGTTTCAGATATCATTTCATATAGTTTTTTATCTTTTTGATATTCTTTTATGTTTTTATATTTATTCTTCTCGGCTTTTAAATTTTTATATGGTGGATTAGTTGCTATAATATCAAAACCACCTTTTGACATTATTTTAGGAAATATGTTTTTGATGTCAATATATTTAAAGTCTTCTACATTCATATTATACAATAATCCATTAGCTATACGTCCATTAAAATAGTCTTCAGTTAATTCAATATTAAAAAAAGTATATACAAATTGTGTAAATAGCTTTTTATATTCATTTATGGCTACATTATTTATTTCACAAACATATATATTGTCTATTATTTTTTTTATTTGACTTTTTTTAAGATTTAACTTTTCTATATTTATGAGGTATGCAAATACAAAACTTCCTATGCCTAAGCATGGCTCTAGAAATGTCTTGTTTTCAATGTCTGAAACAAATTCTTTAGAAGAATTTTTTATCATTTCTTCTATCATAAATATAGAAAGTTCAAGATTTGTGTAAAAACTTCCCGTATCTTTTTTATTATCAATGCTTTCTTCTATTTCTCTACTTTTATCTATAATTTTCTTGATAATCTCGTCTTTAGTTAATTTATAATTTATCATTTTTTCACCTGTCCTTATCGCTTTATAAATTATATCACTAACATTTTTTCGAGACAAGTTTTTCGAGACATTTTTAAATTTTTACAAAAATTTTTTTAATTTATCTGACTTATTAAATCAAAATATATAAATTGGATTCTAG
>CALXSB010000086.1 GCA_944391005.1 uncultured Rickettsiales bacterium
TAATAAAAGATGAAAAAGGTTTTGAACATTTAGAAAAGTATGGAATTACTGCATCAAAATCTAATGTTATGAAAGTGGCCTGTAAATCTTGCAAATATGAAAAATATGGAGAAAAAGGTTTGTTCTTGAGTGAGCATAGAAGATGTTTTAATGATATTATTAAGTATTGTAACAATTTAGTCTATAAAGGAAAATTAAATCCATTAAGAGGAAATAAAAGAGAAGATGAAAGAGAAGATTTATTTCCAAAAATGGGCTACAAGGAAATAGGGAGTTTACATTCGCAAAGGGTTGGTACAAGTAGAAGTAATGTCACAGAAGCCTTAGGAATAGCAAATTGGATAAAAGATAATTATGCTAAAATATATGAATATTATAAAAATGTAAATCCAAATAATGTAATAGGAATAATAACTCCATTTAAAGCACAAGCGATTACTATAAGAAACGTATTAAAACAAATTTTGCCTAAAACGATAAGCGAAAAAATAACGGTAGGAACAATCCATGTCCTTCAGGGAGGAGAAAGAAAAATTATTTTAATGTCTTTAACTTATGGAAAAGACGAGGGATGTTTTTTCATAGATAATAATAAGAGTTTAATGAATGTTGCTGTGTCAAGGGCAGAAGATTCCTTCTTAGTTTTTGGAAATATAGAATGTTTAAAAGATGAAACCACTTGTCCGAGTGGATTACTAAAAGATTATATTAAGGATAAAATTATTTAAACAAATAATTTTATATGATAATAATAGCAGTTATAGGAATTAAATTCCTATAACTAAAAATCATTAAGAAACGGCTCCTAATATTAATATGCCAATATTATCATTGTAAATTTCATCAAATTGTGAGATAGGAAGAGGATTTTCTCCAATACCTGCTTCAATAGTATATCCAGGCCTATTATAATTTTGTATAAACCAATCTTTATAGCCTGCAAAGCTAGAATTATAAGGAGTTTCGGCTAATGTATAACCACTTGCATTTGCAAGTTTTTGACCAATTTTAAAACTCATTGGTGGATTATAGTTTTGAAATTGCCAATAAATTTCTTGACCTTGAGTGTGATATGCTATTACTAAACGTAAGTCATGCATTAGAGTAAAATTATAAATTGATAAGGCTTCTGGTTCGGTAAGTGGACCAAATCCGACAAAATCACGTGGAGCAGGTTTTGTGAATCCTTGAGCAAATTTAATATTTCTTGCTTGTTCCCATCCAGCAGGAAATTGTAAGTTTAAATCCACACCTGTGGATTTTAAAATATACCAACCAAATATAATAATAAATAAAATGCAGTAATCATCTATATTACAGAGTATTTCAAAATAAAAGAAATATTCTGTGTTTTTTATTGTAAATAAATTGCAAGAAAGAAATAATTTTGATAAAATTATTTTACTTTATGAAAAATATAAAAATTGGAGATGAGAAAATGTATAAACTTATAGCAACTGATTTAGATGGAACGTTGGTAACAGATGATAAAAATTTGACAGATAGAACTATAGAAAATGTAAAAAAGGCATTAAAGAAAAATGTAAAAATAATGATTTCAAGTGCAAGAGCTTTTTATAGGTTAGAAAGATATATTGATGAATTGGATTTAAGGAAAGAAAACCAATATACAATTTGTTTTAATGGTGCAATAATCGTTGAGAATATTACTGGCAAGGTTTTATATTCAAAAAATCTAGATAAACAAGAAGTGAATGAATTGATAAACTTAGGAAAAGAATTAAATATTTCAATTATGTTATATTCTAAAAATGCACATCGTGCAGAAAAAATACCGGAAGTTATAAAGAAAAATAAAAATTCTAAAGGAATGAATTTAAAAATTGAAAACTTTAATGAAATAGATTTTGATAAAGAAGATAATTATATCTATAAAATTGTTTTTATGGATAAATCGGAAAAAATAACAGAAGTAAGAAGAAATATTCCAAAAGAAATTGGTGAGAAGTATGAAGTAACAAGTAGTGTGCCAGAATATATTGAATTTGTAAAAAAAGGAATAAAGAAATCAGAAGCTATAAAATTTATTATGGATAAATGTAAAATAGAACAAGAAGAAGTAATAGCGATAGGTGATGGAGAAAATGATGTAGAGATGTTAAGATTTGCGGGATTAGGAGTAGCAATGGATAATGCTGATAACTATGTAAAAGAAAATGCTGATTATATAACCACTTCTAATAATGATGATGGAGTTGGCAAGGTAATAGAAAAATTTATATTAAATGAGTAGTAATAATTAATATATTAAGCAGTATTTTTGGGATAAATCTTGAATGTTAATAAGCATTGCTTGTGGCAACGAACGGTTCTTTATATAATATTTAAAAAGAAAGGAGTGGTTCAAAATGTTAAAAGAAAACATTAAAGCAATTAGAAAGTCAAAAGGACTTTCGCAAGAAGAACTTGCTATAAAGTTAAATGTAGTTAGACAAACAATTTCTAAATGGGAACAAGGTTTATCAGTACCTGATGCGGAAATGTTAATCTCAATATCAGAAGTTCTTGAAACACCTGTGAGCACTTTAGTTGGAGAAAATATTCCTGAGTCTAAAGTTGATGATATAAAAGCAATTTCTGAAAAACTGGAGATAATAAACCTACAACTATCAAAAAGGAAGGAAGAGAGAAGAAAAATAGTTCATTGGTTACTAATCTCACTATGTATAATTATAATAATTACTTTCATATCTTTAATTTTATTAAATAGTCCATACTTAAAATGGGATTATAGTAATCCTGAAAATGCTGTTTTAGGAGTTATTTTACATTCGTTTGAATGGCTATTTGCTAGAATAGCACCTATTATCCTTATTGGATTAATCATTGGAGTTTTCTTGACTCGAAAGAAGGTTTAAAATTATTTTTTAAACTTATTGAAATTACAAATTAGTTTTTAGAAAGATAGTAATTTGTAATGGAGATTAAAGAAATCAACATAAGAAAATTTACACAAAGAAAATATAACGAAAAATTATTGACAAGATGTTATATTTTGTGCTATTATGAATATAATAATTAAGAACATCATTGTTTTTAATAAATGTGTTTGTCGCCGCCCCTTTGGCGACTGATAAATGAGAGAGTGTATAAATGTGTTTGTCGCTACCTCTTTAAGCGACTAACAAATAAGAGAGTGAATAAATTATT
>CALXSB010000087.1 GCA_944391005.1 uncultured Rickettsiales bacterium
TCCATCATTTATGGAAATCATTAACTCCTTATGCTCAACCTTTTTAAATTCGTCTAAAACTTTATATCCGACAAGGTTAAGAACTTCGTCATTAGAATCATCACCAAGAAGCCTTTTTAATTCATGCTTTAAATCATCATATTCTGCATCGCTTATCAATGGTGCATCATTTCTATAATAAGCTTCATTATGTTTTAAAATCTCTTTTTTTAAATAGTCAATTCTATTTTGTTTTTCCTTATCCATAAATAATTGAATTTAATTTAATAATTAAAATCTACTTAAAATTTTTTCAATTTCAAGATTTATTAAAAATAATATTTTATTTATTCAATATTAATATAACTTGATTTTAAAAATAACTTTATTATCTTCTTTATAGGTATAAATTAAATCTAAATATGAAAAAGATTTTAGAAATTATAAAGACCATTTTAATTTTTGCTATAATACTATTCATAATATTTTTTTCAATAGTAAACAGCGATATTATAAAAATTAATTTTGACTTTTTTCCATTTAATTTTATCGTTGAAATCAGAGTATTCTTATTGATAATAATTTGTTTTTGCCTTGGCTTTATATGTGGAATTGCAACAACAAGCTATTCTTTACTAATAAAACATCTTGAAAATTTTAAAAACAAAAGAAAAGCTGAAAAGCTTGAAAAAGAAATGGAAAAAATAAAAATAACCAATAATGAAGCAATTAAAGAAAATGAAAAAAAATAGTTTAGTTTTATTAATATTTAGTGTAATAATTGTAATAATTTTTGCATTTAATATATTTTTTATTGTAGATCAAACAGAACAAGCTGTTGTATTTCAATTTGGTGAACCAATAAGAGTTGTAAAAAATCCTGGTTTAAATATTAAAATGCCATTAATACAAAATGTCATACATTTTGATGTTAGATTGCAAGAAATAGATACCGGAGATAAAGAAGTTATAGCAGCAGACCAGAAACGTCTTATCATAAATGCTTTTGTAAAATATAAAATTATTGATCCAGTATTATATTATACAACCGTTCAAAACGAAAGTGGCTTTAAAAATAAATTTTCAACAATTTTAGATTCAAGCTTAAGACAGGTGATTGGAGAAATTCCGCTTAATGATCTTTTATCAGAAAAGCGTAGTGATGTAATGGAAAAAATACAGGATGTAGTTGATAACAAAGCTAGTAAGTTTGGCGTTGAAATAGTTGATGTTAGAATAACAAAAAGCGATTTACCTAAAGCAAATAGCACAGCCATTTATAAAAGAATGCAAACCGATAGAGAAAGAGAAGCTAGAGAAATTCGTGCAGAGGGAGATGAAACAGCTCAAAAAATCCGTGCAAATGCTGACAAAGAAAAAGCTTTTGTATTATCAGAAGCACAAAAGAAGGCACAAACAATAATGGGGGAGGGGGATGCTATAGCTAACAAAATATATTCAAAATCCTATTCAAAAGACCCAAATTTTTTTGAGTTCTATAGAACAATGCAAGCATATAAAAATTCATTAAAAAATAATAATACAAAAATTATAATTACTCCAGACAATGAATTTTTAAAAAATTTAAATAGCTATAGAAATAACAAATACTAGGCTATTTATCTTTAAATTTTTTTAACTGTGCATATAAAATATTCATATCGTCAGGCAATGGAATTTCAAATTTTAATAGTTTATTCGTTGTAGGCTGATAAAATTTTATTTTATAAGAATGCAGTGCTTGTCTTGGAAAATTGTCAACAATATCTTTAATAGATAAATACTCTTTTTTCATATGTCTTGAAGTTCCACCATATAAATGATCGCCAACTAAAGGACAATTTTTAGATGAACAATGAAGTCTTATTTGATGAGTTCTACCTGTATCAAGTTCAAACTCAACAAAAGATAATGAATTATTAGCAAAAGTTTCTAGAGTTTTATAATTAGTTAAAGAATATCTTGCGTTCTCATTTTTAGTCATCTCCATTTTTAGACGATTAGTTCTACTGCGTTGCATATAGCCAGCTATGCTGCCATTCTTTGGAGTTAAAACTCCCCATAAAAAAGCGGCATATGTTCTTTTCAAATTTCTTTTTTGAAGTTGTTCCGACAATTTCAAATGGGCACTATCATTTTTTGCAACCACCATTAATCCACTAGTATCCTTATCAAGTCTATGGATAATACCCGGTCTAAATTCGCCACCAACTTTTGACAAATTATTTCCATATATTTTTAACAGGGCATTAACAAGAGTATTATCATCATTTCCAGCTCCGGGATGAGTTGTTAGTCCAGCTTGTTTGTTAATAACCAATAAATCATCGTCCTCGTATACAATATTTAGTGGTATATCTGCTGTTTTTAATGATTTTTCAACAATATTTGGTAAATTTAATGAAAATTCATCGCCAATTTTTGCAATATATGAATTATCAAATAATTTTTCATTATTTTTTAATAAAAAGCCATTATCAATAAATTTTTTAATTTGCCCGCGTGTTATGTTTAATTCTATTATTTTATCAAGACCCGCAAGAATTTTATCAATTCTGTTATTAGCATTCTCTGAATTTATTTTTAAAAAAATTTTATTCATATATCAAACAATTATTCATCAAAGATAATAAACAAGTATTAATTATAAATCAACTTTATTATTTTAAAAAAATTAATTATTACATTTAAAAGATATTTTATAATTTATAATTAATATTTAAATCAAATAATATTGACATTATAAAAAAATATTTATATAATAAAGACAATATAATAATTAGTGTATATTCCCATGCCAAAATCTTCTGAAGTATCACAGAAATCTCCACATACTGATGGAGTATTAACAAAATTTGATGAACTATTGGAAGCTATTCAAAAAAGTATTAATGAGAAATTAGTTAATGGATCAATACAAGAATCAGAAGTTATAGCTCTCTTAAATAATAAATCATTTATACAAAATTCAGTATCACTATTATTAATAGTTATGAAGTATCAAGACAAAAAATTCCGTGGACAATTTGTGAAAAGAATTAAAGAAAAATTTTATATAGAACAAGAAGATATTAATACAAAAGATATACTAAAAGGTGCCTATCCCAAATTGGAAGATGTTGAAGCATTATTTTCATTTATTATAGGATTAAAAAATAAAAGAATGCTCACAACTGATAATAAAAAAAGAATTATTTATCCTTTTAATTATTGTTCGCGATTAAAAATGTGTATAGAAAATACTATTAAAAAAAAGGAAGCATCTGAAGGAACAAATAATTATAAAGGTATAACATTTAAAGACATAAATTTTGATGATGATAATGAATTTAAAGAAATTAAAAACAAAATAGAAAAGAATAAGCTTTCTCAAATTAATGTTGACATTTCAACGGTAGAGGAGGAATCAAGTTCTAAAAAACAAAATGATGGGGAAGGCCATGTTTTTATTAGTAATATAGTTAGTAATAACAATAGACAGGAAGATACAGCTATTAAAATGGAAGATAGTGAAACTCAAACAGATATTACATTGGAAAAACAAAAACAATTAGATGAATATATAAAAAAGTTAATAGAAGCGAACAATAAATATGCAGAAGAAAGTGAGCGACTTTTGGAAGATCTTAAACAAGCTATACAAACTAATATAACTTTAAGAACAGAAAATGAGAATTTAGCGGAAAAAAATTTAGAATTAAAAGATTTAGCGGAAAAGAATTTAGAATTAGAAAAACAGGTTGAAATACTTATTAATTCATTTCAAGAGGCCAGAAGCTATATTGAAGAGCTTAATAAATATCTTGTTGGTGATAAATTTGATATAAATAATAAAAAAGAGTTAAAAGAAAAAGTTGGTTTCGCTGAGTATTTATTAAATCTTCCAAGCGTGCTTAATACTGAAAAACAAATATTGATTAATTATATTAATAGGATTAAAGAAATTAATATAATGCTACAAGATGATGCTAATTTTTATAAAAAAAACAATGAAGAGCTAAAAGAAGAAAATAAAAATCTTAGTAATTGGCTTCAAAATATTATTAATAATATTACGCAATTCAATGAAGATTTTAATAATAAGCGTGAAAACTTTGAAAAAAATATTTCTCCTGAATGAGCTTGGATGGGCACTAGAGTTATTAAAATTGAAGAACAGATTGTTCAACTTGGAAATATAATTAATGAAAAAAATACAAATATAGGAGACCTTAAAAGGCAACTTTCGGAAGAAAAAGGAAAAGTTGAAAAAGATGATTTAGAAATTAAAGAATTAAAAGGCAAAATACATACTGCAGAAGAAGATATTAAATCAAAACAAGATAAAATGAAAGAGCTTGAAAACCACATAAATTCAATATGACAAATTATTTATCCAAACTCTAATTTAGAAGAAAATTTAGATATAAAAATTGCAAAAGTAAAAAAAGGACTTGCTGATAAGCAAAGAGTTGAACAAGATAATGAAAAATTATTGGAAGCTATAAAAGCATTGGGACTGTTTGAAAATGGTATAGAAGGTCAAAGTATTGATCAAATATCGGATAATTTAAAAAATAAAGTTGGAGAATTAAAACAAAAGGAACAACAGCTTGAAAAAGCAAATAAAATTATAGAACAGCAAAATGCGGCTTTCAAAATTCAAGCTATTATTAGAAATAAAAAGCTTGATGAATTTAGCAATAAAATTTCTGATCTTAATAATAAAA
>CALXSB010000088.1 GCA_944391005.1 uncultured Rickettsiales bacterium
AATTAAAAATTAATTTAGTAAAGAATCTAAAATAGTTAAAAATTAAGATTTAAGAATTAAAACTTTTTTATTAATCTATTTGGTAGTGTGAATATATAAAGACAGTTTTTGAACCCCCCTTACCCCCCTTAACAGGGGGGTGGATTTGGTGGAGCCCTTAACAGGTGGGTGAAGTTGGTGTTATCTTCACAGGGGATCGAGTTTATGGGCTTTTCACAGGTGGCAAGATGCTTCGCCTCCCTTCGTAAGGGAGGTGTCCCGAAGGGACGGTGGGTTGACAAAAGAAATTAAGAATTAAGAATTAAAAATTAATCTTCAGTAAAGAATCAAAAATAAATTAAAAAATTAAAAGTAAAAAAGATAAAGAATAAAAAAAATATTAAATATTAAGAGTTAAGAATTAAAAAAATATAATAATAAATAATAAATTAATCATAAATTAATAATTTAAGAAATTAATAATTGGTAATCTTATATATAAAAATAAAACTCTTTTTTATTATTACTATTATTACTTACTACTATTATTACTATTATTATATATAATAGTAATTATTCTTTATCTATTTATTCTTATTATATTATATATATTCTTATTAATCTATTAGCAGTGTTGAATATATAAAGACTGTTTTTTGAACCCCCCTATCCCCCCTTCACAGGGGAGTCTAGTAGGGGCCCTTCACAGTGGGGGCCGAGAGGTTGTCTTCACAGGTGGGCGAGGGTGTGCCTTCACATGGTAGTGGAGCATGAGTTGCTTCACAGGAATAGATGGTATTTTCTTCACATGTGGGATTAAGATGGGACTTCACAGGGGGGGTCTGAGAGGGGCCCTTGACAGGGTGTGGAGACGGTGGCTATTTCATTGGAAAAAAATAAGATGATTTATATTTATAATGTAATATGTTTCTCTATGTCAAATATTCATGAAACTATAACATAATATATTAAAATCTTAGTGAATTATAGTTTGATTTAAAAACGGGTTTGTAATAAACCCGAATTAAATAAAATAATATTATTTGTTTACTATAGACATCCAATAAATCTGAAGACTAAACCAAATGCAGCACCGCAGTAAGCACCCCATAACACTAACCAAGCTAAATAATTTTTTACTGTTTGATAAATTGTTGATTGTGTGCGAGTTAATACTGACATTTCAAGTTTGTTTTCAATTATTGGTAATATGTCTTCTTTAAATAGTTGCTGCGGGCTTTTTGCCATATCTTCTTCACTAAGTCCATTTGATAATTTAATTTTTATTGCATCTTCAATTTCAAATATTTTTGTCAATATATTTTGCTTTATATTGCTTTTGATGGCATCACTGCTATTAAATGCTTTTATAATATTGTTTATATTTAAGCTTGAAAAACTTTCTTCAATTCTTTTTTTATCTTCATCTGTTAATATAGTTTCGTATTTATTTTTTAATTCGCCAAAATCTTTTGAACCAAATATATCATTGATTAAAAATATTCTGATTGGTTGCATGAAATCTCTTATTTTATCAATGTTGTAAAGAAATGAAATTTTGTCAAGTATTATTTCTAGGGCAAACCAATTTATTATTGAGCATGTTAAACCTAGGCACCCCATTGCTTTTAAATATATTTTTAGTTGTTCGTATTTAGGACCTTTTAGAAAGTATGATATAACTATTAAAGCTATTAATAATAAGTTTGTTAATATGATTTTGTTATTATTTAAAAAATTTTTCATAAAAACTACCAGATTATTAGTAATAGTTGTATTTTAAAAAAATAAATTTTAAAAGTAAATATAATTTTTAGTTGAAATGAAAAATAAAAATTCTACAATTTTTATTGATTAATTATTATTTTTGAACTATTGAAAATTTTTATATTGAGTTTATTATTAAAATAGTTAATAGTATATTTTTACATGAATAAAAAACTAATTTTTAAAATATGCATTGATTTTACTATGACTATTTTGCTTCTGTTTGCTTTTGCGTTTCAGCTGACAGGAGATTTTGGACATGAAATTGTTGGTGTGTCAATGCTTTCCCTTTTTATTCTGCATAATGCTTTAAACTATAACTGGTATAAAACACTGTTTAAAGGAAAATATCTTTTGCAAAGATTGATAAGTATTGCTACAAATATTTTATTGCTTATTGATATGCTTATTTTGATGATTAGTGGCATAATGATTTCACACAATATTTTCTCATTTTTGTCAATAAGCAGCAGTTTTGCAGCAACTCAGGTGCATACTTTAAGTGCCTATTGGGGACTTATATTGATTTCTGTCCATTTAGGCAATCATTGGAATATGATGGTTGCCGGTCTAAATAAAATGACTAAAGGCAACAAAAAAATCAGCACATTATTATCTACTATTGGCATTTTAATTGCAATATATGGAATTAAAGCCTCATTTGAAATGGATATTGGATCAAAATTATTTCTACAGTCAACTTTTAGCTATTGGGACTTTGACAAGTTTCCAATTAAATTTTTTATGAACTATTTGGCAATAATGGGCCTATATATTTCTATTACCTATTACAGTTTAAAGTTAATAAACTTTTATAAAAAAAGAGTAAAAAGTTAACTGCAGTAAAACTGTTGCCCCATTATTTTTTCTTCAATAGTTTCATTTTTATCAAAAAGTATATTTAAATTTTTTGTTAAATCTACAGTTATCTCAACTTTTGCAGTGTTTTTAAACTCTATAAAATCAGCAGTTGTATTAGCCTTTCTAAAATCGTTGTCCATAACTTCAAATTCCACTTTTTTAGTATTTTTTATTATAGCACCTTTCCATAGTCTAGGAGAAAATGGACTTATTGGCGTAATTACAACAAGATTACTGTCTAGCGGCAATATTGGACCATTTAACGACAGGTTATAGGCTGTTGAACCGGCAGGAGTTGATAGTATAACCCCATCAGCTATTAATTTTGCTAATCTCTCTTTTTCATCAACATTAATTTTAACATGGGATGCATTATGGGTACTCCTTAAAACAGCTATTTCATTTATAGCATAAGCAGTTTTTTTAACTCCGTTTATATCAGTAATAACCGCTTTTAAAGGGTTTATAGTATATTTTTTAGTATTTGATATAAAATCTTTAATAGTTTTATGTTCAAATTGATTCCTGCAATTATTTAATAAAAACCCATGCGTGCCGCAATTCATGCCATAAAAATCAACTTTTGCATTTAAAAATTTATGAAATACCCTCAGCATAAAACCATCACCGCCAAGCACAAAAAGCAAATCTATTTTATATTTTTTCAAATCAGAAATCGTATTTATTTTTATACAGCCCTGCTCTAGTAAAAAATTTTGCTCCGCATTACAATTTTTTACCTGACTGGTTATGAAACCTATATTTTTATAATCCATATAGTCAATAATATTAACTTCATAAATTAAACAATAAAAAATAATAAAAATCAATATTTCTTTAGATAAATTGTATTAGCCACAGCTATCATATAAATAAAGATCTTAATAATATTTTTTTATTACTACAAAAATATCAAATTTCTATTCTTTGTTTATTAACTTACAAACTTCTTAATAGAGGATATCAACGAAGTTGCCATCATCCCTTACGAAGGGAGGCGAACCCCCCTGTGAAGATTCCCCATCTCCACCCCCCTGTCAAGGGGGGTAAGGGGGTTCTTCTCTCCACCCCCCTGTCAAGGGGGGTAAGGGGGGTTCAAAAACTGTCTTTATATATTCACACTACTAATAGATTAATAAGAATAAATAGATAAAGAATAATTACTATTATATATAATAGTAATAATAAAAAAGACTTTTATTTATATATAAGATTACAATTATTAATTTATTAAATTATTAAATTATAAATTATTTATTACTTTATTCTTTATCTTTTTAATTCTTAATTTCTATATCAACCCACTACTAACTTCATCAACCCACCAATTATAAATTGAGATAAAGAGTTATTTTTGATTATCTTGTCAACCCACCGTCCCTTCGGGACACCTCCCTTACGAAGGGAGGCGAACCCCCCTATCCCCCCTTTACAGGGGGGTGGAAGATGTGGTTTCCTCACAGGTGGAGGAAAATTGGAAATTCCCTTAACGTGGTGAATTGGACGGTAGCCCCATATGAAGGGCCACACAACTTACTCCCCGTGTGATGGCACCATTAACCCACATGTGAAGCAACTCATGCTCCACTACCATGTGAAAGCAAATCCTCGCCTCTCCCTGTGAATGACCCCTCTCAGACCCCCATGTTAAGGTCTCCTCTTAACCCCCCTGTCAATGGACCACTCTATCTCTACCCCCCTGTTAAGGGGGAATAGAGTGGTTCTTCTCTCAGCTTCTCATGTGAAGAATATCTCACACTCCACCATCCTGTGAACCCCATCCCAAACCCCCTGTAAAGACAACAGCAACTTCACCCCCCTGTTAAGGGGGGTAAGGGGGGTTCAAAAAACTGTCTTTATATATTCATACTGCTAATAGATTAATAAGAATATATATATAATATATACATTAATAAGAATATATAATATACATACATTAATAAGAATAAATAGATAAGGAATATAGAAAAAAATATAAAATATATATATAATAACTTAATATTATATATGTAATAGTAAAATAATATTTAATAATATTATTAAATATTATTATTAAATAATAATAGTAATAATAGTAAGTAATAATAGTAGTAAGTAATAATAGTAGTAAGTAATAATAGTAATAATAAAAAATACTTTTATTTATATATATAAGATTACCAATTATTAATTTTTAATTCTTAACTCTTAATATTTAATATTTTTTTATTCTTTATCTTTTTTATTTTTAATTTTTTAATTTCCTTTTTGATTTTCTGCTGAAGGGTAATTCTAATTTTTAATTTCTTTATTGTATAGTTCGCCGCATGTGTAATTCTTAATTTCTTTTGTCAACCCACCGTCCCTTCGGGACACCTCCCTTACAAAGTGAGGCGAACCCCCCTTACCCCCCTTCACAGGGGGGGGTCTGAGAGGGTCCCTTGACAGGGGGGCGAGTTTGGAGGCCTTCACATGGGGTGGAGATAGAGTGGTCCTTCACAGGGGGGCAAGAGGTTGTCTTCACAGGGGGTCTAGTAGGGGGCCTTCACATGGGGTGTAGACGTGGGCCCATTCATACGGGGGATAGAGATGGAAACCATCATGACTTCCCTTCACATGGGGGACGAGTTTGGGGCCTTCACATGTGGTAAAGAGAAGAAGTTCACTTCACAGGTGAATCAAATGGGGAAATACCATTCGCAGATGGGGTAAGAGAATGTCTTCACATGGAGTGAATTGGAATGGTCCTTCACGGTGAGGATTGGCTGGAATAATCCTCTTCGCGGGTGTTGTCTGAGATAGCGTTTTTACAGGTGGAGGATGGAAGAGACTCTTCACAGATAGCTATGTTGTGTCCCCATCTACAGGTCGGTGATGGTGTTGTGTGGCTATTCACTGGCGCTGAAAATAAGATTCGCAAGGGCGGTTAAGATGTGGAATGTCATAAAATAGATGATAAATGCGTGATGTTCGCCTGTAAATATAGTATTATATATATGTAAAAATATTAATTATATATGGCTGTTTGGACTATATGGTTTGCTGTTGGATGATGAAAATTGTTATATGTGTTATATTGTAAAAAGAATTGTTGGGTTTTGTTGTGCTAATATGCGGGTTTGATTGTTGACTTTTTTATTTTTTGTGTAATTATAATGTATATTGAATTAATTTGATTATATGTGGTATATAATTAGACATGGCCAAACGTTGGAAAATAATCTTGGTATTCAACAGGGGCAGGCTGAGTCTTTGTTGACTCTTAAGGGAATTGTGCAGGCCCAATCAATAGGCTATAGGTTGTTGGAGCAAAATGAAAATTTTGAAAATTTTAAATTTTTGTCAAGTCCGCTTGTTAGAACAAGACAAACATTGCAGATAATAATGGAAATTATTGGTGTTGCTGGAAAAATAAATCCAATAGTGGAACCATTGATAATAAATAGAAATAAGGGTATATTGCAAAATGTTAAAAAGCAGGAGTTAAAAAATTTATTTCCGGAGGAATATAAAAAAAGAGAAGAAGATCCTTGGAATTATATAGCTCCGGGTGCAACAGAGTCAAAATGTCAATCTTGTATAAGATTGCAGAATTTTATAGAAAAATATAAGAATGAGAAAAATCTTGTTATAGTTGGCCATAGGGGTATAAATAGTATGTTGAGACAGCTGTTAAGCGGATCTACTGTTGAAGATATTAAAAATAATGATGAGGAACCGGATAAAAGTCAAAATTATTTTTATACATGGAATGGAATAACTGTTGATAGAATTTAAATTTTGATTTTTAAAAGCTAGTATTTTTAAAAAGTGTATGGACCTAGGTTTATGACTAGGTCTTAAATTTTTGTCAAGATAATATGACTAATGTATAAAGATTATTATTTATATCCCATTAGATGTATATGGAAGTGTGGAACTATTTGCCCCGCCTGTTCTCCACAATTTCCGACTATTCTGTATGAAGCGTCGGATAGTCCTAAATTTTTAGCTATTTCCTGAACTTTTTTAAAGAAGTAAGAAATATCTTCTGGAGATGATTTTTCAACAAAATCATCAAAAGATATAAAATTATTCTTTGGAATAACTAAAATGTGGATTGGTGCTTTTGGATTTATGTCCTTAAAAGCCATCAATTTATCGTCCTCGTATATTATGTCTGCGGGCAATTGCCTTTTTATTATTTTACAAAAAGTGTTATTTTCGTCATATTTTTTTTGCATTTTAAAAATAATAATATTATTCTATTTTATATATTCATAAAAAATGAGGAAATGTCAACAAAAAAAATTAATAGTTTGTTTGCTGATTTTAGTATTGATAGTGTTAGAGAATTTATAGATAAATATTTTAAGCAATTAATATATCTTTTATCTATTGTTATTATTATAATTTTTATAGTAATATATGTAATTTCAAGAAAAAATGAAAAAGTAAAACAGCTAATGGTAAACTATTATCAAGCAATAGATTATGTTAGAAATGATAATTCTGAAGAAGGCTTAAATTTATTAACTGAAATTTTTGAATCAAAATATGCTAATGAAGATATAAAAACTATATCTGGAATAAAAATGGCTGAAATTTTTAATTCAAATGATAAAACAAATGAAGCTGTAAAAATTTATAAAGAAGTTTATAATTTAAAGAAAAATAATGATTTTTTAAAGAATCTAAGCGGACTTGCTGCTTTAAATATTCTTATAAATGAAAACAATCCAGACAATTATCAGGATATTGAACAAATGATAAAAGATTTAAGCAATCCACAAAATCCGTTAATATTATTAGTTAATGAACAGGAAGGAATGTTTGAAATACAAAGAGGAAATGTTGAAAATGGAATTAGTATTTTAAATAATTTATTATTAAATGATGATTTGGATGACAATACAAGAAGTAGAATAGAATCGGTTATACAGATTTATGAAAATGAAAATTTATAGAATTTTTTTAAAGAAAAATAATAATGGAAAAATAGAAGATCTTGAAATAATTAAAGAAGGCTTTAATATTTTAGCCTTCATTTTTCAAGTGTTTTTCCTTTTATATAAAAGGTTGTGGAAGCAATTTTTAATAATATTATTAATTATGCTTGCTCTGACTTATTTTCAAAACACTTTTGTTAGTTCATATATAATAATACCAATTCAATTAGCTATCTGTATCTATATTGGTTTTGAATATCAAGATTGGATCACAGTAAAAATGGTAAAGGATGGATATCAATTTTTAGGGTATTCTTCTGGAAACGATGAAAAAGAGGCAAAATTAAAGTTTTTGGACAATTTAAATGAAAATTATAACAAAGAAGATAAATTGGAACAAAAAATATTTTAAGCTATGGAACAAGGACTAAATGGATGGCTAAATATAGATAAGCCATATGGCTATTCTTCAGCTAAAGTTGTTGCTATAATAAAAAGATTGCTAAAGGCAAAAAAAGTTGGGCATGGCGGCACATTGGATCCTTTAGCAACAGGCGTATTGCCTATATGTATAAATAGAGCAACAAAAACAACCGAAAAAATGATGAATTTTAATAAAGAATATTTATTTGATATTACTTTTACAGAATTGCGTTCAACCGCTGATGAGGAAGGCGAAATAATAGAAAAAAATTCAAAAATACCAACAGAAGAGGAAATTTTAAAAGCATTGCCAGAATTTATTGGAATAATAAAACAAACTCCGCCAATATTCTCTGCTATAAAGATTAATGGAAAAAGAGCCTACGATTTAGCGAGAAATAATACACCCATTGAGGACATAAAACTTGATTCAAGAGATGTAAAAGTTTATGATATAAACTTTTTGGGCTTTACATCAAACAAAACAGCACGGTTTACAATAAAATGTGGTAAAGGCTTTTATATTAGAAGTTTTGCAGTTGATTTATCAAAATTCCTTGGCACTGTAGGCTATATAAGTTATCTTAGAAGAATTGCCGTTGGAATATTTAATCAAAGCAATATATTAACAATAGAAGAAGTGCAGGATTTATTAAAATCTAATAAAATAACAACTAAACTTTTAGAAATTTAATTTTTAATTTAATATAGATAATAGTTCTGTTTTATAGCACGGATGGCAAATTAACCATATATTTTTAGCTTTAAAATTCTCTTTAAATAAATCAAAATTTATCTTATTAAGTTCTTCACCATTATCTATATTATAAATTTTAATGCCAATTTTATTGGCAATCGGCAAAGTTGCATAAATATCCCACATTGAAATATTATTTTTTAAAAAAGAACCTTGAGATACATTTATTAATGTATCAAAAGCATATATGTAGGCAGAATACCCGTCTATAAAAGTAAATTTATAGTCTTTTATATATTCCGCAGCATGCTTAACCGGAAAATAAATTAAAGAATTTTTATTTAACTCTTTTTTCTGAAAATACATCGGAATCTTTATTTCATTTCTTTTAAAAGCATTAGTAATATAATATACGTTTTTATCGTCATTATAAATAATTTTACTTTCGGCTGGCAAATATATTATACCTAAAACCGGTTGCAAATTCCTATATAAACCTATTGCCAAAGCAAAAAGGTTTGATCCGTGCATATAGGCCTTAGTTCCATCTATTGGATCAATCGTCCATAAATATTCTGATTTCAAAACCTTTTCTTTTAAATTAATTTCACCCAAAGCCTTTTCTTCATCTAAAATATAATGTCCATTAAAATGCTTTTTTATCATTTTACTAAACATATCACTTATTTTTAAGTCAGTTTCCGTTAAAACAGAACCATCTACTTTTTCACAACCCGTAATTAATGACTGCTTTTTTAAAGCCAATTTACCAGCCTTTTTTAAAAATGGAAATAAAACTTCAATATATTTATTAATCATATCTATTCTTCTATAAGCTGTTTTACAAAATTATCCAGCTTGTCCTTTTTAATATTAGACAATCTTTTAGCCTCAATTAATCCACAAAGCTCCTCAAAAGCTACATCAAGATTATCATTTACTATTACATAATCATACTCATTATAATGACTAATTGTATTTTTTGCATCCGACATTCTTTTAGCTATAACCTCAGCAGAATCAGTTCCCCTTCCATTCAATCTTCTTTCAAGTTCACCAACCGATGGCGGCAACAAAAATATACTAATAATTTTTGATTTATCTGTAATCTTTTTTGACACAGAACGATTACCCTGCCAGTCTATATCAAGCAAAACATCATTACCCTCAGAGAACTTTTCCTCAACTTGGCTTTTTAAAGTGCCATATGATTTTTCATAAACACCGGCATACTCTAAAAATTCATCATTAGCTACTCTCTTATCAAACTCCTCTTGCGTTAAAAAATAATAATGAAAACCATCAATCTCACCCTCTCTTGGTTTTCTAGTAGTAGCCGAAGTTGACAACTTTATATTATTATATTTATCCAAAAGCATCTTAGCTAATGTTGATTTTCCAGTCCCTGACGGCGATGATAAAACTATCAAAAAATGTTCATATGGCAACATATTTTTCCTTCATAAATAATAAATAAAATCATAAAGCACAGCAATATCACATTTTATATCAATACAAATAAATAATCTTGTGAAATATTAGCTATATCAAATATATAATCAAAAATATTAATAATCAAATAAAATTATAAAATTAACCTTAAAATAAACACCGCAATATCATAATTGTTAAACCATTTATAGCCATAAATATAAAATCACTGCTTAATATATAAATGCTGTAGTTCATCTAAATTACTAAGATATATGAAATATATTTAATATATCATAATGTAAATATATAACCCCATTACTCTTCTATTAGTGAAAAACCAAGAACTACACTCTTCCATAATTTTTCCACCCGCCACTCCATGAATAGATAGATATACATTCTTTTCCATCAACCAATTAAGACGCCAACTTTCTAAACACCTGCGAGGCGTTATTTCATCAATTTTAATATGAAGACAGTCTTTCC
>CALXSB010000089.1 GCA_944391005.1 uncultured Rickettsiales bacterium
AGAATTGCATCACCGATAGACATATGTAGTACCCCCCTTTCCGCCTTTGAGAAAAAGACTGGCCTTTTCAAGCGAAAGGTTGCTATTATAGTACAATAATTTACAATAAAAAACAAGCAAACATAAAAGGAATTTTAAATTATTTTCATTAAATATCCGAGTAAATTCTCAAGTATTTTATTTAGACTAATTGTAATTTATATCGTTGATAATATAAAAACAATGAAATTTGTGATAAAAGCAAAAATCAAACACCAAACACATAATAATAAATTCCTATTATTATTTTGTTTATATTTATAAAAATAGACAACTGCTGAAAATCCAAATAGTAATGTTGTATAACCAGAACATTCTATATTTCTAATAAGAGAATATACAATAATAATTGTGATTGTTACTAATATAAATATAGTTCCAATAGTAACACTTTTATAGTGATTAAATTCTGCTAATTTTATTAGATTTTCTTCTGATTTTTCTTTTATTCTATCTTCTGGTATTTTTTCGCCTGATAAAATATCATTTACACTAACACCTAATATTTCACTTAATGGCTTTAAAAGCGACATATCCATTAAGCAAATTCCTCTTTCCCATTTGCTAACTGCATTTTTGCTTATATTTAATTTTTCTGCTAATTGCTCTTGAGTTAGTTTTTTATCCTTACGACAACTTGCAATAAATTGACCTATTTTTACCTTATCCATACTTACCACCTCTTTATTAACAATTTAGCATAAAAATTCTCTCTTTTCCACACACCATAGGTTTATTTTTGAAAAAACATACCTACGGTTTATTTACAAATTACTAATTATCTTTTTCATTGTTTGTAGTTTATATTGCTGATTATTCAATAGCTCCTGCTATACATTTATTAAACATATACATTTCTACTTTTACTGTTTTATCTTCCGTTACATCTTTAATCATTTTAACTTCATAGCCTAATCCTTGATATACTATTGTTTTCATAGAGGAATCATCTTCTTGCTTAACTATTGCAAATATAGGTTCTCTCAAACTGTTTACTCTATTCATATCAACAGAAATAATGATACAATATAATGTAACTAAGACAATTATAGTGGATAAGACAATTTTCATTGTCTTCTTACAAAATTTAATTACTAACAGCATAGCTATTATTAACAAAATAAAAATTCCTAACATATTTTTCCTCCATAACTTACTATCAAGATTATATCATACTATTTTAAGCTTGATATGTTTTTTTGACCAAACTCTAAATCTTCTTCTATGCCAACATTTTGTTCTACTTTGAGTTCCTGCTATTATAATAATATCAAGTAATTAAGAATAATAAAGTCAATAATTTTTGCCACTTTTTACAGGTGAAAATTTGAAAAAAATATAAAAATTTGATATTATATAATATATTAAAATTAAAATAGAAGTAATAATTATCCCTGAAAGGAGAAAAAGTTATGGAAAGAATTGCAATAGTAACTGGTGCATCAAGAGGAATTGGTAGAGAAATAGCAAAAAGTCTAGCAAAACAAGGTATAAAAGTAATTGCCAACTATAATAATTCAAAAAACAATGCAATTGAATTAAAAAATGAATTACAAAAAGATGGAATAGATATTGATATAGTAAAAGCAAATGTTTCAAAAAGAGAAGAAGTAAAAGAGTTAATTCAATATACATTAAATAAATATGGTAAAATAGATATTTTAATAAATAATGCAGGAATCAGTGAATATAAATTATTTACAGAAGAAACAGATGAAGACTGGAATAAAATAATAAATAACAATTTATATTCAACATTTGTAACTACACAAGAAGTAATACCCAATATGATAAAAAATCAAAAAGGTTGCATAATTAATATTTCATCAGTATGGGGAATGGTAGGAGCTTCAATGGAAGTGCTATATTCAGTATCAAAAGCTGGTATAGATGGCTTGACAAAAGCATTAGCAAAAGAATTAGGACCTTCAAATATAAGAGTAAATTCAATAGCACCAGGAATCATAAATACAGATATGTGCAAAAGTTTTTCAAAAGAAGAAATAGAACAAATAAAAGAAGAAATACCATTAGAAAGAATTGGAAAAGTAGAAGATATTTCAAGATGTGTAAACTGGTTAATAAATGAAGAATATACAACAGGACAAATAATTTCAATTAATGGTGGATGGATAATTACATAAAAAATCGAGATATAAACTAAAAAGCTTATATCTCTTTTATTTATATTATTTTTTCGATTATCAATTATAATTTTTAATAATTTTCATTATGATTTAATCTTCTTTTATAATTTCCAGAAATTAATTTTGGAAGATAAGTAATAATCTTATAAACAGCTAAACGTATTTTTTTACTCCATAAATAAGATTTTCTTAATTTTCTAGCAGAACCTAAAGCAACTGGTTCATCTTCTAATACAATTAATTCATTTTGAACTTTTTCTAATGGAAAAATATAGTTTTGTCCATCATTATTATCCCAACAATCATTTTCATTTCTAAAACAGAAATTAAAAGAATCACCTTCACCAAGTTCAATTTCAGCTTGAAAACCTAAATCAGTCTTTTCCATTGGAACATCATTTACATTATCCCAATTTAAACCAAAACCATAGTGAATAGACACTTCTTGAGAAGCATCTTGAAAAAGTTTACCCGTATAAGATATTTTAACTTTGCTATTTTCTACTAATTTATCAGTATTAAAAAATATATTTTTTGTTAGTTCCATTTTAATTTCTCCTTGTTTATCTTTTGCTATCAACATTATAATATTAAATTCTACAATGTTCAAGTATTTTTTCAAAATGTAATGAAAATGTAATATTTACCAAAAACATAAGAAGCAAATATAACGCATAAATTTAAAGGAAAGAAATAAAAAAGAGTTGAGAAATAAATATTTTTGATTAGAGAATATTGTCAAAAATACGGGGATATGGTAAGATAAATTTAGAATAAGAAAAGGGGATAAAATTATGAAAGGATTAATTTCAAAAAAAGATTCGGAGGAAAAAGTAATGGATGAAAATAAAGAAATAAACTCTGAAAAAATAGAAACAAAAG
>CALXSB010000090.1 GCA_944391005.1 uncultured Rickettsiales bacterium
TTTGCTAACTTATTTTGACTAAAACCTTTATTTATTCTAAAGTATCTTAATGTTTTACCAAATATTTGTTTAGACTCTTCTTTCGTTAATCTATTAAATCTATTAATCAATTCAATATCAGATGGAATTATCATTTTAATTTAATATAACCTTTGGTTCTGAACCCTTGAACCGGAGGCTGAAAATACTGCAATACGACAGTTGATGGTTTTTAAACAAACGGTAATAAAACCGGAGTTCTGGACTAAAGACATCATTAACAGGTATTTTGCTATAAGGATAGTAAATAAACCAATTATTTTTACAAATTCTAAATATTCTATTACTATATTTCATATAAAATATTATAATATAATAATTCCTTATTAAAATATTGAGAACCGTTCAGTATATGGTCATTACACACAAATAAGGTCTTTTATAATTAAATTATCAAATTATAACTCGCTTTTACAAAGATTTTTTAGGAATTTAAACGAAGTAATATATAGATATTACAAGTTTAAATGACGACAAAAATCAAAGTAAAAGTAGAGTTAGAATTTATGGCTAATTGTATTATTATATTTATTATTCTATATTATAGCTATACTATAGCTATACTATAGCTATAATATAGCTATAAAGAAAATTATAATATATAACTATAATATTATAATAAATGATAATTTAGTTATAAAAGACCGCTTATGGGTTCATATGATAATTATTCAATAGTTAATTTAAATTATTAGTTGCAAAAAGCAAGGAAAATTTAAATTAAAATGTTTCACGTGAAAATAAACAATTTATTGATATTTTTGTATTATTATTTTATATTTCTTTTAACAATAATAAAAATTTGACTATGAAAAAAACAATAGGGATAATAGCACCGTCCTATTATGTTAGTGATGAAAAATTGGTTAAAATTAAAAAATTTTTTGATGAAAACGATTTAAATTATATCTTTGCAGATAATGTTTACAAAAAATATCAAGTCTATGCAGGAAATGTTGAAGATAGAGTTAAAGGCATTGAAGAAATTTATTCAAATGATAAGGTTGATATAGTCTTAGCCTTGCGTGGCGGAGACGGCTGTCTGTCTGTAATAGATTTGATTAACTATGATATAATAAAGAAAAATCCAAAACCTCTATTTGGTTATAGCGATATTTCCGCTTTACATTCTGCAATAATAAAAAATACAAATCAAAAAACTTTTTATTCATTAAACGCATCTAATTTAGTTGACGAAGAAGAAAAAACAAACAGCTTATCAAAAAAACATTTTCTTAATCAAATTCAAACTATATCTAATGATGCCATTGATAAGGAATTACATAAAAACATAAAAATTATAAAACATGGAAAAGTTGAAGGATTGTCTATTGGCGGAAATATAACAGTTCTTCAAGAAAATATTGGAACAAAAAATGATGTTTCTTTTGATGATAAAATATTATTTTTAGAGGATGCAAAAAGGAATATGATGGATTTTATAAATACCCTTATACACATAAAAAGATCTGGAAAGCTTAATAAAATTAAAGGTTTAGTATTAGGGGAAATATTTGATATAAAATCAAATGATGAAAATTTAACTTTTTCTATAGATGATATTTTGAAAAATATTTTCTATGATTATAATGTGCCAATAATTATAAATGCGCCTTTTGGTCATGGAAAAAATAAATCCTGTATAGCTTTAAATCAAAATATAATTTTAAATACAGAAAATGATATAAAATTTAAAATAGAAGCTGAATAGCTTCTATTGTTTTATTGTAAAAAATATTCTCTTCTAAGTCCATCAGATGAATTAGATTTTAAATGAAATTTATATTTGATAATATCTTCAAGTCTTTTAAAAACAGAAGGATATTTATTATCTAAGTCTAATTTTTCTTTATTAAACTGCTCTTTTAAAGATTTAGATACTGATTCATCACATAATGATAATCTATATCTAATATCTCTATTTTCAGATAATACTGAGTCATTAGGCCTACAATCTTCTGCATCTGGATTTAAAGAGCAGCCTAATAAATAATTTTTCTGTAAATTATTATCTTTAGTTTTTTTTCTTTTCTCTTTTAATTCTTTTTCGCTTTTTGCTATTTCTTCATTTTTTGTAAACTTTGATATTTTTTCAATATCTTCTGGAGTTGCGCTTTGAGATCTAACGTGATTATATTCAGGACAACCATCATTACCATCTACAAATTTATCATAGCCTAAATCATGCAATGTTCTAGCACCAATTCCAACTTGAATCTCTTTAATACCCTTATTCTTATATTTTTCATAAAGAGCTTGAGAAATGCCTTTAATTAAAGTGTCCGCGATTTCATGTGGAGTATTTACTAATTCAATGGCGCTAATTATTATTTTTGTTTTATCTTTTGATAAAGATATTGAAGGCGATCCAACTATAACTTCTTTAATGCTATCACCATCTACTATATTTTTCGTGAATACTAAATTTTCTACATTTGGATTAAGCAAATAATCTAAGCCATATGCTCCACCACTCTTGCCAATAACCTGACAAGTTTTTGCTAATTCTCCTAAAAATAAAGGTAAGCCATCTAAATATTCATTTTTTGTAGCGAATCTTACATTGTAGTCACCAACAGAAATTGTTGGTATTTTTTCATCTGTTTTAAAAAAACCATTTTTTAATATTAAAGAATTACCTTCTAATTCTTTTTGCCTTATAACTTCTATAATTCTTATTATAATATTAGTTGCAATATTTCCTTTATATTCATTATGTTCACCACCATAGTATGGTGAATTACCATTTATTAAATTTATAGCAATATTTTCTGCAGTTCCATAATATATTTTTTGAGGTTCTTTTCTTTCTTCTGCTGTTAAACCTTCTTCAGAAGTTCTAAAGCATGGAAAATATTTATAAAATATTTCGCTAGCATCTAACGGCTTTGATATAATAACATTATTAGACTTTCCGGTTTTAATATATTGTATCTCATCTTCTGAAAAATACTTTACTAAATATTCGTCTAGTTTTGATAACATCAACTGATCTATATTTCTTATATTATTAATTTCATCTGTATTTTCAGTATTTATTACAGGCCTATTAACCTCAGCAAAATTATTCTCCACTAAGTCCCCCAATTTTAATTAAACATGTTAATATTATATCATATATTTTGAGGATATTCAAGTGTTTTTATACTTCTTGCTGCAATAATTAAACTATTAATTGTTTATTCAATATAATTACTTATAATGATATAAAATTAAATAATTTAATTATCTTGTTCGTTTTTTATCAATTTGATTTTTTCTTCTTTCAATCTTTTTTCAATCTGTTTAATGTTTTCTTCTTTTGGTAAATTTTCAGGAAAAATATTGCTGTCAATTAAGGCTTGACGAACATTTTTATTATTTTTCATGTGTTCAGCTATTATAGAATTTTCTGTTTTTATTTGTTTGTTTATTCTTAAATTATGATTTGTCATTTCGTTTGCCAAATCTTTAGCTTTAAGAGTTATTGTTGGCAAATAATCAGCTAATGGTTCGCTTTGTTTTATATCTAACTTTTCTTTCATCTGTTTAGTATTATTTCCGCCGAAAAGAACTTCGTCACCCCTACTTCTTATGGTTCCGAAACCTTTATTGTCAATATTTCTTTCGTATACTAAACCATTTAAAATCTTTTCACTTTCAGATAATTTTTCACGAGCATTTAATCTTTCATATTCCAATAGCTTTTTGTGTATAAGCTCCATATTTCTAGTTTGTAAAGCAAAATATGTCTGTGCAAATGCTATGCTTTGATTTTTAGGATCTCCATTTTGAACAATCAAATAGCAGGCATATCTTGATAATTGATAATCCATTATTTTTTTATTTGGAGAATTTGATAAAGATCTTGTTATTTCAATAAAGTTATCATTTATATCATTATCTGAAGCCTCACAAGCAAGTTTCGCTTTTTTAATTAAAAATTCAAAATCTTTCCAATCTTTATAATCTAATAATTTTTGCAAGTCTCTAGCATACCAGAATTCTTCTCCATCATCTGTTTTAACAGAATAATCATCAAAATTATTTATTAATTTGGCTATTGTATCTTTTTTCATAAAAAAAACCATTATGAATTGATTAAAATATAAAAAATATATTAAATAAATCAATAAGTTTTTAAATTAAATTATGATTTAGTTCTTTAGTTTATCATTTAACTCTTTATAGTTTGGCAAAATGCTTTCAACCATTTTCCAATAATTTTTAGAGTGGTTTTTGTGAACTGTATGGACTAATTCATGAACAACTAAATAATCAACAACATTTGGTTCAAACATCATCAGTTTCCAATTAAATGTTAAATCGTTCTTAAAATTACATGTTCCCCACACAGTTTTTTGATCTTTTATCGTAATTTTTCCATATTTTAAATTATATTTTTCAGAAAAAAACAAAACTCTTTCCGTGGTAAGTTTTAGACATTCGTTTTTATACCAATTTTTTATAACATCTTCAAGAATTTCCTGTGTATAGTTATTTGGCAAGTTTACAGTTATGTTGTCATTTAACAGCTCGCAATAGCCACCATCTTTTAATAGAGGAGTTGTGTTTATATTTAAAGAAATTTCTTTTCCTAAAAATAATATTTTATTATCGTCTATAAATTTTCTTTTCTTTTTCTTTTTTTCTATTCTTTCAATAGCCCAATATTTTTTCTTTTCAATTAAAGACATTAAAAAATCTTGGGGAATTTTTTGTGGAGAAACGACTAAAAGAGAATTGTCTTTTATTTTAAATCCCACAGTCATTTTTCTTTGTTTAGAATAGACTATCTTATAATTAAATAAATTGTTATAATTTCCTTCCATTTTAGCTATTATCTTCTATCAATTGTTGTCTATATCTATATACTTCTTTTAGGTATTTATTATCTTTAAAATTACCGTTTATTCCCGTTTCAAAACTTAAGAGAGCTGTAATGTTTTTTGAAAAATTTATATAATTTATATACATTACAGAGTCATCTCTTAATATTTTAATAAAATTTATACCATTATATTTTACAAGCTTCAGTTCTTTAAAATCATTTCTATTTTTTTCAATTAAATCATAACCTTCTTCTGTTGTGATTGTATTATCTATCAAACTAATTTTAAATATGCTTAAGCCTCTATCATCATCACTATTTAGTAAGGTAGCAAATAAACCATGAAAAGCATTATTTACATTAAAAGTGCTTACATCCGTGTAGTTTGCATAATTACTAAATCGTGGTTTTGTTATTAATATTTGTCTATTGTCAAAATTATAAAGTATATCATTAAATTCATTGGCTTTTTTATTTTCCTTAACAAAATCAATGAAGTTTTTTTCACTTAATAATTTTTCATTTTTTGTCAAATATTGCAACCAATTTATTATAACATATCTTTTATTTAAAAACAAGCCGGTTTCATAGGCTATAAATTTATCGCCATTATTATTTTCTGCCGTTCTTGAAAAAACATAAGTATTATCAATTATTTTTGCCTTTGTTATGTTGTTTTCTGTAAAAGATCTATTATAGAAATAGTTTTCTTTATCTTCATCTGACAAATTGTTGTAGCTATTCAATTGGGATTTAGAAAAAGCTTTGTCTGTCATATTTTGAATTCTTTTATCATTTGGTTCAAATGCTATTAATATTCTTTCGCTAAAAAATTGCAATTCGCCCTCTTTTTGAAGATTTAATTCATAGCATTTCACAAACTCAAAAATATTGTCAAGATTTGTTTCTCTTTGGCAGAAGCTGCTAGGTATAGCAAGCGAATACGGCTTACCTTCAAAGCTAACATCAACTGTTTTATATTCTGGTTTTTTAAAACCTGTTAAAATAAAAGCCCCGCATATTATAATAAAAATAAAACCTATTCTTTTCATATTTAATTTTTGTTTATTTTCTGTAAATATTTAATATATTCCTCCGCAGCATTTTTTATTCTCTCGTCATCTTTTTCATTAAAATCATCTCTTTTGTTTATTAATGAAGCACAAACTATTACGTTTTGATTTTTTAGCTTGATTAAATAATAATGGTAAACAACTTTCTGACCGTTTACAGTCGCAGCAAATCTAACATAATTTTTATTCACATATTGTTTATTTGATGTGTCAGAAACCTCTTTTTCTATATTTGAGTTTGTTGAATTAAATATGTTTAATGTATCGGCCTGAGTTCCAAGTTTTTTAAATTGTTCCTCTGTATTGGTTGCCGTTGGTTGAGCAAAAAAATCTAAATTTGTTGGATTAACGATTATTCCTAAAAACACTTGGCTTGAATCATCAACGCCAATGTTGTATTCAGACAAAACTCTGCTGTATCCGCTTGAGATTTTATTTCTTTTAAATACATTTGTTATATCTCTATAATTTCCATAGTCTGGAAATTTTATATTTATAATTTCATTATCCTTCTCTGAATAAAAGTTAATTGGAGTTTTGTTTAACTCTCTTATTTCTTGTATATATTTAATAAAATTTTTATTATCACTTAAATATTTGTTTTTATCTTCACTGCTATAAGATATATCTATTAAAATACCATTAACAAACCCTGAAAAACTATTCATATATTCATGATTTTTATCATCTTCTAAAACAAAAGATGTTATTATGTTGTTATCAATTAATTTCGTGTTTAATAAATCAATATTAAAATAAAGAGTTTTTAAATCTTCAACTGTATTATATAAATATTTTTTCTCATTTTCATTTAAATCTTTATTTTTTATTTCTTCATCAACATTTATTTTGCCTATATTCTCTTTAGTTGTTTTAGCTATCGCTTCGTCAATTGAACGTATGTTTTTAGTTATTATTTCCAATATGCTTTTTTCATCAACCTGAGGCATTATGCTTTGTTTTGGAACAATTATGGTTAAAGATTCTTTTATATCGTCAGTTTTTTCATCTTTAAACAATTTATCTTCTTCGCAATTTCTATATGAATAAAGATTGTTTGAATTATTGCTGTTTATGCCTGTTATTTTTGATATAGTATTATTTACGATTTCTAATTCCTCATACCTGCAAAAGTTCTTTGGAATATAAACCATAACGCTCATTCCATCATTGCTTTTTAAGGTTTCAACCTTATATTCTGCCCTATTAAAAGCACATAAAACAAAAAACAATACAAAACAATAAAATATTTTTTTCATAGATTAATTTTATTATTGCCTAAACTTGTCCTCAATCCAATCTTCTTTCAATTTAACAAATAAAAATAAATGAACTTTCCTATCTAAAAATTTTTGCAGTTCTTCCCTGACTTCCATGCCAACTTCTTTTATCAATTGTCCCCTTCTGCCTAAAATAATTGATTTTTGGTTTTCTTTAAGAACATAAATTACCTGTTGTATCTTTATATCTCCATTATTAAACTCTTCCCAATTTTCTGTTTCAACATCAATAGCATAAGGCAATTCTTGTTTTAATTTTAAGAACAATTTTTCTCTCGTAATTTCCGATGCTAAAAATTTTAAAGGTGCATCCGTAATTTCATCATCCTTAAAAATCCATTCACCCTCATGTGCCTGCTTCATTAGGTAATTTTTTAAATCTTCCACGCCTTCGCCTGTTTTAGCGGAAATCATAAAAACTTCTTTAAATCCTGGATAATAATCTGTAATTTCCTTTGCAAGCTCAATTAATTTTGGTTTTTTAACACTGTCAACTTTATTTAAAACAAGAATATTATTTATTTCTTTTTTCTTAAATTCATCTATAATTATTTTTACTTTTTGTTTAAATCCTTCCGTAGCATCAATAAGCAAACAAACCAACTCTGCATCCCTAATGCCTGTCCATGCAGTTTTAACAATTTTCCTTTCAAGCAGTCTAGCTTTTTTAGGTATAAAAACGCCTGGCGTATCAACAAAAACTATTTGAGTATCACCTTCAACAAAAACCCCTCTGATTAAATCTCTCGTGGTTTGAACTTTTGGTGAAATTATAGAAACCTTTTCTCCAACTAAATAATTAGTTAGAGTAGATTTGCCTGCATTAGGTGCCCCTGCTAAAGCTACAGTTAATATTTTTTGCTTATTATCCATTTTTCTATTAATTATAAAACATCTAATTAAATTTATATTAAATACAAAATATAAAATCAATATTTTTAATTGCCTTTTAAATATCTATATAAAACATTGTCCATTTCGTCTCTTTTTTTATTGATTCTATTATTTATAATGGTATTAATTATTTTGTTTTTAGAATTTCTTCTATTAAGTATTTCTGGACGTATATCATCTTTTATTTTAGTTTTTAATTTTTTTGTTGTCCTAAAATCTATTAATAAATCTTTTAAAGATTCAGTTAAATTTTTTCTTTTATGTAAATTAACATTAATTACAGGCGGACAAGTAAAAGTTATTTCTTTAAATTCATTCTCATTTCCATATATATTTTTTACTTTATCAAAAAAACTTCTTGAAAATTGTGCATTAATAAGAAATTCAGGTGGTAATAATAATTTTTTTCTACATCCTGGTTCCATTTCTTTTAATTCTTCATCATTAAAAGCACTTATAGCAGAATTTAAAACATTTAAATCTCCTTCACAAAATATTCTGCTGCTTTTGTCAAATGGAACATCAAAAAATTTAACTAAATAATTATTTAAAGCACTGTTCTTATCTTTATCTTTAAATGAGCTAATTAAACCACAAATATTATCCATAAAATCATAAGTAAATACACAACAATTTCTAATATCGCTTTGAATAGGATTTATATTAAAATACATTTTATATCTACTGTCATGTTCCATAAATCTATATACAATATATGTTCCAATATCAGAATCTAAACCTTTTGATATTCCATCAGAACATTGTGATGCAACGCTTCCTGCACTATCAAAAACAAAAAAATTATTGTTAGAAAATATAATTGCTGCAGTATGTTTATAGTCATCAATACTTATAGACATAATATGTATTTTATTTTTATTTTTCTTAATTGTTTTATAAATATTGATTAAATCTGCTTCTTCATAAATTGAAAATTGGTTTAATTCAACTATATTAGATAAAGATTGCCATTTTTTCCTAATATTTTTTAAAAGTATTTCTCTGCCTATTGCAGTATAATGACCAAATGGCGATACAACAATATTGTTTTTTACAAGCTCTATTTCTTTTTGCGGCAAGTTATTTTTTATAAAATTATCAATTATATTTAATAAATCATCGGCTTCTTTTTGTGTCAATATTGGCAATTTAGCATCTACTGGACTATCTTCTGAAATACGCATTCGTGTAATATCTGCCAATTCATTCAAGTCATAGCTATCAAACCCTCTAAGACAATAAAATAACTCGTTAATTTTAGATATGGGTATATAAGCTTTAATACCATTATCAAATTCAAAATTTAATTCAAACAGATCTTCATCATAGTCTATTTTCATGATATAGTTTTTAATTTATTTAATATAAACATTATATCAAAAAATTAAAATTTTACAAGATTAGATTTTTATTTTTTAAATTCTAAAAAATAGCTTTCCCTTCCCTCTTTAATAGCTTTAGTTTGGTATCTTGTTTTTATCCACCATTCCG
>CALXSB010000091.1 GCA_944391005.1 uncultured Rickettsiales bacterium
TATATTATATATAATTGTTATATTATATATATTTTTTTATATTATTTATTTATCTATTTTCTCTTATCTATTTATTTTTTTTCTTATTTATTTAGTTTTTTATATATTCATTTTTTTCTTATCTATTTATTCTTATTAATTTATATATTATATATATATTCTTATTAATTATTCTTATTAATCTATTAGTAGTATTTAATATATAAAGACAGTTTTTTGAACCCCCCTTACCCCCCTTCACAGGGGGGGTGAGATGGAGGATCTTCACAGGGGGGGGCGAATATGGAGTAGTCCCTTTACAGTTGGGACCGAGAAGGGGCTTTCACAGAGGGGGGGTCTGGGAGAGAAACCACCTATCCCCCATTCACAGGAGGGTCTAGGATGGGGTTCACAGTGGGGTAGATCGTGAGTTGCTTTACAGGATGGGGCGAGAGGCTGTCTTCACAGGAGGGGTGAGAGATTGTCTTCACAGGGAGTGTGATTGGGAACACCTTGACAGGGCGGTGGATATATTGGTCCTTCATATTGATGGTAGAGACGGAGTGTCTTAATAGATTGATGATGCTGAAGCCATTTATGGGGTTTTTCACATGTGGTAAATTGTATGTCATTTAAAGATGGATAGAGTGTGTGTTCCTTCACGTGAGTATGGAGATTGTGTTTTTACATGGATGTTTAAATGTGCTGTCTTTCTTTGTAGTGTGATAAAAATGGATAGACTTTATTGATATTGGTGTATAAATAGCAAGATTTATTCATAGAAATGGTTAAAAACAGTGCTTTAATGGGTATTTAAATATTCTGTTTTTGTAGAAATTTAATACCATACAATGCCAAGAGATGTAATCTCAATCTACCATTCGCGTCATGTTATGGTTTGTAAAGAGACTTCATATAAGATAGTATATTTTATAATAATTGAAATAATGAGATGAGTAGTAGAAATAGGTTGTATAAGATAATTTATATTCTAGCGATATTAAAGAGAGTGTTGGGATGTATAAATAAATATGCTAAATGGTTGTTTTGTTTATATTTTGGCGGTTGTTGATACTATAAATAATTTATTATTAGGTGTATATTGTAATGATAATGGAAATTTTTATATTAGTAGTAGATTTTTTATTTTTTAGTTTTATACTGTTAATGTTGATTAACAAAAAAAATTTAATAACACAATAGAATATGATAAATAATAAAGATAATTATAATACAAGAATAATAATAGCTACAATAATTTCTACGATATTAATGGTTGCATGGATTAAGTTTTATGGAAAGAAGACGCTTCCAGAAGTTGAAAGACAAGAAGAATTAAAAATTGAGCAGGAAAAGCAAAGTGAACAGAAAGAGGAAGAAAAATTGCAGGAAGAAATTGTTGTTGAAGAAAAAGATTTAGAAAAATATGATGAAAAAAATATTGGTGATAGGTTTTTAACAATAGATACGGATAAATTAAAGGGCAGTATTAATCTTAGGGGATTGGTATTTGATAATCTGACTCTTGAGGATTATAATAAAGAAATAGATTCAAATGAAAAAGTGCAATTGCTGTTGCCGGAAAGTGATGATAATGGCTATTTTGTTGAATTCGGTTGGAAAAGCAGCAATACTGAATTGGATTTGCCAAACGAAAATACTTTATGGGAAAGTGATAGTGATAAATTAACGGTTAATAATCCTGTAATATTGACCTATAATAGTTCTGATGGATTGACATTTAAAGTAATTGTTTCAATAGATAATGATTATATGTTTACTTTTAGACAATCTGTAATTAATAATACCGATGGCACTGTTTCATTAAGAGTCGCAAACAAAATAGTAAGAAATGAGCTTACAAAAGAAGAAACTTCAGCGGGAGTTCATGATGGATTTATAGGATCTTTTGACAATACGGTTGAAGAGATAAAATATAAGAAATTACAAAAGAAAAATTATAATTTTGATGATAATTTTAGCTGGGCTGGATTTACTGGAAAATATTGGTTAGTTTCATTTGCTGCTGAAGGCAATACTGGTCATATTTTTGATGTTAATACAAACTATGTTGATAAAAATTATAATATTGATTTTACAACAAAAGAAATGAATATAATGCCTCATCAGGAAAATGAAATTACTAATTTATTATTTACTGGTCCTAAAATACTAAGTCTATTGGATCAGTATAGTTTTCAATATGATCTGTCATTATTTGATAGAAGTGTTGATTTTGGCTGGTTTTATTTCTTAACAAAACCAATATATATACTTTTAAGAATATTTTATAATTTTCTTGGCAATTTTGGTGTAGCAATACTGTTTTTAACTTTTGTTGTTAAGTTAGTAATGTATCCATTTACAAAAAAATCATATGTGTCTATGGCAAAAATGAAGGCTGTTCAGCCTAAAATTGATGCTATTAAATCAAGATATGCCGACGATAAAATGAGAATGAATAAGGAATTAATTGAACTGTATAGGAAAGAAAATATCAGTCCTTTATCCGGCTGTTTGCCAATGTTGGTTCAAATACCAGTTTTCTTTTCACTATATAAAGTGTTGGTTATATCAATTGATATGAGACAGGCACCATTTTTTGGTTATATTAAAAATTTGGCTGCAAAGGACCCAACTACAATATGGAATCTGTTTGGATTGCTGCCGTATAATGTAAGTTTTTTGCCTATAGGTTTATTGCCATGCTTAATGTCTTTAACAATGTGGATTCAACAAAAAATGAGCACAAATAGCAGCAGCTCAAATAGCGAAGCTCAAACAGCTACAAAAATTATGCCTATTATATTTTTATTGATGTTTGCTGGAATGCCTGCGGGATTGCTTATATATTGGACATTTAGCAATATAATTACAATTGGCCAACAATATTATGTTGAAAGAGTATTGCTTAAAAAGAAAACTAGCAAGAAATGAAGATAATTGATAAACTATATGGTGAGTTTGAAATAAATGAACCGGTATTAATAGATTTGCTAAATAGCAATGCCCTAAACAGGTTAAATGGCATATCTATGGCAGGCTTTTATCCTGCCTACCCGCAGCTAAGCAGTGATGAAATTAATAGATATTACCATTCAATTGGAGTTTTTCTTTTATTAAGAAAATATAACGCAAGTCTTGAGGAACAGATAGCTGGGCTGATACATGACGTTTCCCATACAGCATTTTCACATACAGTTGACTATATTAGAGAAAATCTAGAGGAACAGAAAAATCAAGATGGACAGGACAATATTCATGAAAATTTTGTAAAAAATTCAGATATAAACACCATTCTCAAAAAATACAATATAGACATTGATTATATTCTTAACGACAGTCATTTTACTCTTAAAGAAAATAATATTCCGAATATTTGTGCAGACAGAATAGATTATTCATTAAGACAGGGATTTGTTGTATACAATATCATAGACGAAAAAGAAAAAGACAGAATTTTAAATTCTTTAACAAACAACAATGGAACTTTTGTTTTTAAAGATTTTGACACAGCAAAATTTTTTGCAGATTTCTTTTGGAAAATGGACGACAACGAATGGGCAGGAATGAAAAGTGCTGTTATGTTTGCAATATCAGGCAAACTTTTTCAAAGGGCCATAGAGAAGAAATACATTCTTTTTGAAGACTTTTATAATTACAAAGATAAAGATATTATCAAAATAATAAAAGATCATTTAGCAGAAGACCAAGAGTTAAAAAAATATTTTGATTATCTAAATTTACCAATAGAAAATTACAAAAATGAAAAAGAAGATTGCATAAGACAAGTATTCTGCAAGGTCAGAAAAATAGACCCACAATTTATATC
>CALXSB010000092.1 GCA_944391005.1 uncultured Rickettsiales bacterium
AAGTAATTTAAGCAAATTAAACAGAGACACACAAAGATTTCCAAAGAGTAAAAAAGCTCTTGAAGATAGTATTTGGTTGTTGGCTAATAGGGAGTTTGTGGTAGGTATCATTTTTTGACAGTCTCAATTCATGTAAAGTCAAACTTGACTATAAAAAAACATTTGCTAAAATATATTTTTTCCATAATTCACGCCATTTTTGTTATAGCTTGACTATAAAAAAACATTTGCTAAAATTAAAAAAATGTCAGTAGCAAATACTTTAATGTTATAGCTTGACTATAAAAATACATTTGCTAAAATAGCCAATAAAGAATATCAATTTACTTTTGTGTTATAGCTTGACTATAAAAATACATTTGCTAAAATCCGTCCGATTTTATACTTGAATTTTTTTAGGTTATAGCTTGACTATAAAAATACATTTGCTAAAATTTTCAATGGTTGTTTGATAATTGATGATGGGTTATAGCTTGACTATAAAAATACATTTGCTAAAATACAAAAACTGCAAATAATTGCAGATGTTCTGTTATAGCTTGACTATAAAAATACATTTGCTAAAATTTCAAGATGGGAAACAAAGAAGGATGGTAGGTTATAGCTTGACTATAAAAATACATTTGCTAAAATAGAAGTAATATCTGGAACATGGTATATATGGTTATAGCTTGACTATAAAAATACATTTGCTAAAATTTGAAGATTTTGTTTAAAAGTATTGCAATTGTTATAGCTTGACTATAAAAATACATTTGCTAAAATAAATAACACAAAATTATATTAATGCTCTTGGTTATAGCTTGACTATAAAAATACATTTGCTAAAATTGTTTATTTTAAATGAATTAGATAGTATTAGTTATAGCTTGACTATAAAAATACATTTGCTAAAATCTTAACCATAAAGAACATTGATTTATCAATACTTTATGGTTATTTTTTTATAAAATTTTTTGCAAAAAATAGTTACTTTTTACAAAAAAATCCTAAATTTTTTTGTTAAATATTTATTTATTGCTATTGTTAACAAGTATATATCATATCAAATACAAACTATATCAAAACAAACACAGCTGCTCTGGTGCATTTTTTGTTTCCTTAACTTGACGATTGTGAATATTTATAATATCTCCAAACTGTTTGTCTGTAAAAAATAATATGCTAACATTGCCATTTGGCGGGACTTTTTCTTTTATTTTTTTTATATATGGCTCTGCCTTTTGTCTGTCTGGAAAAAATCTGCAATAGACTGAAAATTGGCTCATTTCGAAACCTAAGTCAAGCAAAGCTTTTCTAAAAATACTTGCTTTTTTTGCTTCACCTTCGCCAGATACTGGCAGATCAAATAATACCATCATCCACATAATTTTGTATTTGTTTAGTTGCATAAAAATTCGTTCCAATGTTCTTTTTCCATTATAAAAGGCAACTCTAAATCGTTTCGTTTGCCTAAAAATACTTGTGCCAGTGAAGTTGCTAATGTTTGTATGCAAAAACCGGTTTCTGTATAGCCAATTAATGCCGGCATATTTTTTGATAGTATATTCACTAATGTTGATTTATTTTCTCTATTTAATTCTATTTTGCCTTCGTTTATTAGCTTATATACAACTATATCAACTAATGGTCTAAATGGTTCCATAAGGTCGTCAGCAAGTCTAAATGTATTATATTGATTTTTATGGTGCAGTCCCAATGTTGGATGCAGTCCAGCAGCAATAATAGCTCTTGCTGTCGCACTTCTTAATATTATATAGCCATAATTTAAAAGCGTATTAATTCCATCTTTATCTCTGTCTCTTATAAAATCTTTGCCAAAAAGCAATGGAAAATATTTTCTAGCGCCCTCCCCTTCTTTATTGTCTGTGTCTCCACTTTTAACATTTTTTGCCAATTCCCTCAAAAATTTATTGGGCTTTCCAAGAAATTCTAAAACTGATGCCTGCTGCAAAAGTTTAGTTTTTACTATCTGCTGCCACAATCTTTTTCTAGTTGGTTCAGTAGCTTGAATCTGTGCATCCATAATGCCTGCTTGCGTGTAATTTCCATCTATTGGTATCAAAATTGAAGTTGGCAAAAAATTTTGACTGCATATGACCAGCGGGCTTTTTTGTTCTGCTAATTTTACTAAAACGTTATTGCTGTAAGTTATTCCATGGGCATATACAATTACAGCCTCTATTGTATCGAGAGCAATCCGTCCGACTTCTTGCTTGTCCTCCGATATGACTAAAAATCCTCTGTCAATGGATAGGTGTTTATTGTCGGTTGAGATTTCTATAATTCGTCCAATCATAATAAAAATTGTTGTTGGTAAAAATGGGACAGAAAGTCCCATTGATAAGCTATTTTTTTAAATAGGTAATTTTGCCGAGAGGCGAGATTCTTACCTTTTTGGCATTTGCAGTTTGTAGCCCATCACCAGAAACAGCCCAAGATAATTCGTCGCCACTCTCTTTGGCAATATTATGTGGTCTTATATATACCATACTACCACTCATTTTTTTAATTCTAACTAAAATTTTGTTATTATTTGTTATGAACTTTGTAAATTTTTTAATAGCAGAACCCTCATTATTTTTATTAATTTCAATTTCTAGCATATCATTAATAAACAGTCTCATAACCAACTTTGCCTCTGGCTCTTCCCTTCTCCATTTTGGAACAAAATTCTTCCTATGGGCATCAAAATTGGAAATTATCTCCGTACACCACTTGCCTTGATTTTTTCCTCTGTTTGGTATATAGATTTCTGCACAATAATTTCCATTAGTTTCAGCATATTTATACTCTTTGCCATTTTTATCTTTTACAGACATTAGGCTCTTATAGGGCTTAACCTCGTGTATTCTAATTGTCTTAATTATTATCGGTGTTCCGTCCTTTCTTGACATTGCAGTCTTTGCATAATTTTCAAGAATTCTCTTAACTTCCTGTTTATCAGAAACATCCACCACTAGCTCCTGCAAATCTTTTCTGATTTTATTATCTGCAATATACTTGTTATCCTTATCTGGACTTTTCATTATTAAATCTTTTTCTAAATCCAAAAATGGCTTTCGTGTCGCAAAAATTCCGTTCTTGCCATCAACATCATAAATTAGTCCATAATTAGTCTCATTATGCAGCTGTGCTATTGTTCCATTTTTAGCCTTTGCTTGCTTTAATCCTTTGTGGTCTTCCTTAAAAGATATTATAATACTATCAACAACTCTTTGCATATCATGTAGATTAAAATTTTCAAAAGGCGGTTCTAGATTTTCTATTAATTTATCAGTTTTTTTGATGTATCTTTGACCTGATGCCTTTGAAATTTTATTTAATGTTGATTGGTTGGTGCAGGCAACAACAAAAGCGTCTATAGCGTGGTGTCTGTGATCCTTTCTATCTTTAATATCATCATCACCGCTTATTAATTTATTCAGCCCCCAATGATGCCTTAATTTTTCAGTAAGCTGTCCTGGTATTGTTCTTATATGTTTTTTGCCATCGTCTGGATATAGACAACTCAAATATTCACAGGCAACTTTTGATAAATATTGGGTATCAGATAACATCCTTGCTAAAATTTTATTTTCATCATTAAATTTTTCCATAGCGTTTTTCTCAAACCGCCATTGAACTTTTTTAGGCAAAAGTTCAACCCTTGCCATTATCTCATTATATTTGTCTTTATCATGTCCCCAAGCTTCAAATGGCGATCTATCGCCCTTTTCGGCATTACAGGACGAACAGGCTATAACCTTATTATTAATACTATCATCGTAGGTTCTTGAAAATGGTAATAGATGTTCTATATGAAATATTCCACTAAATAAATCGGTCGCAGAAATTGGCTTGCCACAAAAAGGGCAGCACCTTTTATTTACATCTTTTAGAGATAATCTCTCCCAAATTTTGTATAACATCCTATTGTCATAATTTTGAGGAAGTCCCAATTTTTCTAATTCTCCATTTATTCTTTTATTATCTTTGATATTTTGTTCCTGCTCCGATTTTAATTTCGCCTTTTCTTTCTTATTTAATTTTAAATCCCTAGCTAGCTCAATAGCTATATATTCTGGTTTGCCTTTCTCTTTTATAATTTTGTTGATACAATATTTTAACTGGTTCAAACCTATATGAACTGTTGGGTTTGTAATCTTGCCAAAATATTTTTCTGGATTATCCTTATCTTGACTATCAGTAGTTCCGCCTATCACATGAGTTTTTAAAATCTCACCATAATAGGGCAATTCATTTAAATTTAGGTTATTGTTTTTTGCAGAGTGAGAACCATAAACTATCTCACAAGCCTCGTCATATCTTTTTCCATCTCTCAAATATGGCATCAACTTCTTTATAGCTTTTAAACTCAAACTAGAATAGCCATCAGGCAAATTGGCATTTTTAATATTTTCAATCTGTTCTTCCGTCAATTCATTAAAATTATTTTTTAAATATTTTGTCAACTCATCCTCATTTTCTTCATTTAATAGTTTGTCTATAACTTCCTCCCTTTTATCCTCGTCAATTTTTTGCCATAATTCACCAAAATTTCCTTTTTTAGGTAGTTCATAGCTTGTCTTATTGCCTTCCAGTTTATCTCTTTCTTCACTTTCAAGATTAAACAATATATTAGCCCCAATATTCAACTTTTTTCTCATAGCAGAGAATTTTACTTCCTTTTGGGACATCAACATTTGCTTTATTTTTTCTCTATCTTCACCAGACAAACAAATGCCATCATTAAAATCACATAGCTCTAAATTATTCAACTCGCATAAGATCCTATATTCCTGAAATAGTGGACTTGCCTTTGGACACCTATATTCACCATCCTCAAACTGGCATTTTCCTACTTCCTGCGGTCTCAATTTTCGTTGATAGAAAATAATATCAGCAATCTTATCTTTTATAGAAATTTCTTTATTTAAGTCTTTATCAAAAATTTTGCTATTAAGCTGAGGATAGAACTCACTTTGTTTGTTTAAAATTAAATTAACCTCATCAATATATAGTTGTCTACTTGGAAAATAGTTATATTCTGTGGTGTTAACAACTTTTGTTTTTTCGCCGTCGCCATCCTTTACCGTTCTCTCTTTTTTAACCTCCTCCGACTTTACCCTTAGCAAGCTATGGTCGTCATCTTTTTGCAGAGAATACAAATATTCGCCAAGTGTTCTATAGCCATCATTTTTTATTTTTTCAACAGTTTCCTTCATAGCAGCCTTCATATCACTACTGTCCTTCTGTTGCTTATCGGATTTTCTATTACTTAAAAATCCTCTTCTTTGATTAATATGAATCAAAACTCTGCTCAACTCATCCAATGTCAACTTCTCATTAAGTCCTTTTGCTCTCAACTCATAAGGATTAAGCCCCTTCAACTTCAATCGTTCATCTTTATTTTGAGAAATTAGGTTATTATCAATCAAGAAGTTCAACAGCTTTTCCTTTCGTCTCAATCGCCTATCCAAATTTCGTCTACTACCCCTTGCTTCCCTTCTCTTAACAGCAAGAGGAGTTTTTGTTTTATCCTCTCTCCCATCCGGAAAAATTCTAACACCCATTTCATCAAGAGAAATAGGTTCCCCATTTTTCTCATTCAAAATTGCAATGCCCAACGATGTTTCACCCAAATCAAGCCCTAAAATATATGACATAATACTTTCAAATTATTTCCAACTAATCCCACTTTAAAGTATTAAAAATTATCTTGCAATTTAAAATTGTAAATATTATTATTAATATAACATTTTAGCAAATGTATTTTTGTAGTCTTTCTATTAATAAGAAGATGTTGAAAGACTGGATTCAAAAATTTTAGAGTGAAGTTCTGCTTCACTCTTTTTTATACTTATATAACCATACACAACAATTATACAACAATTTTACTTTTACTTTGTTTTTATCGCTATTTGAAATATCCCCTCTGGGACAATGGCTTTTGTGAAGCCTAGTTTCTGTGCTTCTTTGAGTCTTGCTTCAATTTGTGAAACCATGCGGATTTCGCCGGAAAGTCTTAAAATGCAATAATTTAGAATATGATTCAAGATATGGACACACACATCTGCAACAGGCACTGGACTTTATAGCAAAATACAAACCAAAAAGGGCAATACTTACGCATATTGGTGCTAGGATTATGAAAGGCTGTTAAGTATGTTGCAAAGTGGTGTGGAGATGGCCTGGGATGGGATGGAGGTGGAGGTTTAATTTTTATTTATTAAAAAATTCAATAATTTCCTTAAAATCCATTATTTGTTGCATTGGCGGAGTTGCTTTTTTCTTTTCTTCAAAATACTCTGCTTCCGCAAGCTTGCCTTTTCCATACAATATTGGTTGAATGCCAGCATTATAACCGCAATCTATATCTTGGTTTGAATCACCGATAATCCATACATTTCTGGGGTTTATTTCAATGCCAGTATTTTCAAGACTTTTAAATATCGGTGCGGCATCGGGTTTATTTTTTTCACTATCACCGTTTGCCATTATTTTAAAGAAATTTATATCACTATATAAAACATTGATTTCGTCTAATAGTAAACTTCTTTCTTTATTGCTTACAATTATTACTTTTATTCCTTTATTTACCAATAATTCCAACATTTCTTTTGCATTGTCTGGAGCTTTCAGCAGATTATTAAATTCATTATAAAAATTTAAATAATCCTCATAAGCCTGTTTTTCTAGCTCATCTCCAAAAAAATTTACAAAATTTTCTTTTAATGATTTATTTTTATCTCTTTTTTCTTTTTTTATAATTTCCCATTCATCTTTGCCATATTTAGCTAAAACTTTATTCATAGCACTGACAACAACATCTCTATTTAAAGCTAATGTATTGTCCCAATCAAATATTATAGCTTGTGGCTTTTGTAGATTTTGCATAAAATAATTGAATATTGTTAATGTTTATTTTAATATAAAAAATGTTTTACTAAAAATCAAGAAAAAATGGAAATATATATTTTAATTGGAGTGTACGGTTCCGGAAAATCTACAATTTTAAAAAATATTGATGATTTTAATATGGATAAAATATCATTGGACATTTTAGATAAAGATAGCAGAGAAAAAGAAGAAAGGATTAAAATCATATATAATTTATTTTTGAATTTTTTTAAAATTCATGTTAAATATGAACTTTTTAAAAACGAATATTTAAAAAATTTTTATATTCAAAATCAAAGTTTAATAAATACTTTGTCTGCTTTGTATTCAATATATTTTTTTAAAAAACCCAATGATATCATTATAAATAATCTAAGAGAAAAAATTTTAATTCCATCAATATTAGAATATTTTATTGACAATATTAGTAGTATAGAAGAAAAAAATGTATTTGTAGATAGCGGAGCTATGCATTTTTTGTCTATGGATAGAGTTTTTTTCGAAAAATTATATAAAAAATTTCACAAAATAAATATACTATATATTAATAATCCGACTCAACAAATAATATTTAATCTTTTTCGTAAGAATAATGGGTATTTTGCCTTTTTAGAAAGAGGTTTTAGAAAAGAAATATTTAAGAATATTGAGGAAAAATTTCAAATTATAATGCCTTCAAATTTATTTGAATGTACCTCTTTAATAGAAGCCAATTTGGATATTAGAAATTTTATAGAAGATTATATAAAAAATATAATAATTTTATCAAAAATGAGATTGGACACCTATATTTATTCCATTGATATTTATAAAAATTATGTTAATTTGACTGAAGTTAATTTAGATTTGAATGAAAGTATAATTAGCATAGTAAATAAAATTTATGATATTATAAAAACTATAAAAGGACAAAAAATGGAAAATAAGTTATTAAAAGAAAAACCAAAAGTTATTTTTTTCGATTTAAGTAGCACAATTTTAGATTCCCATAAAATAGATTTGGAATGTATAAATTTTGTTTTAAAAAAGTATGGTATGCCAAGTTGGGAAGATGGTACTAGATTAAAGAAAGATAAAGCTAAATCAATGAAAGAAAATTTTCCAAATTTTTTCGGAGAAGAAATAGCTGAACAAGCATATCAAAAGTATCTGCAGCTTTTAATTGACAATATTGGCAGAATGCCATTAATACCGGATATAGAAGCAACATTAAATTATTGTAGAGAAAATGGAATAAAAGCTGTTATAGTTAGCAATAGAGATAATATTTTTGTTGAAAAATTTTTGGATATATTTGGATTTAGAAAATATTTTGATTCTATTTTAACCCCAGAAGTTACTGGTTATACAAAGCCACATCCAATGATTATAAATCAATACTTATTAAAAAATTCTTTAGATCCAAAAACTGATACGATATTATTTATGGGTGATGCTTTTGCTGATGTAAGATGCGCTTTTAAATCTGGTTGTATTCCAATACTTTATACCGAAATAGTAAGAGATGAAATTTCTCCTAAAAATTTAGAGAGATTATCAAAAATAAATCCAGACAATCCTGCAAGAATTATAGGCACGCAAAGACAATTTATAGAATTATTGGAAAAATCAAAAGTAATTTGGGATGAGAAAGCTAGAACAAAAATTGCATATATTGGAGCAGGTGGTAAAATAGGAAAAAAGGCTATACAAGATATATGTAATATGATACCAGCCAACGAAAATGTGGAGCTTGTATTGCTTGGTTCTGGTAGTGAAGATAGTTTGACAAGATTAAGTGGATTCGTAAAAGATGTGATTGGCAGTCTAGAAATGGCTGGTAAAGGGGATAATATAAGGTTTGTAATAACAAATGATTATTCAAGAACGAATGATTCTAGTATTGTTATATGTAGTGCTGCTAAATGGTCAAGTGAGGAGGAAAAAGTAAGATTCAGAGAGATAGATCCAAGTGGTAGAAATGTGCAATCCCTGGCCAATGCTGAGATGATTAAAAATATTTTTAAACAATTAAATATATTTTGTCCAAAAGCATTAGCGCTTATACTTACAAATCAAGTTGATATGATGTGCCATATATCAAGAGTGGTTGCAAATAATATGAATATTATTGGATTGAGTGGTGCAGTGGATTCTACGAGATTAAGACAAAGTATTAGAACTATAACTGGACTATCAAGTAGTGGATTAATGATTGGTTATCACAATTCTAGCATGACGCCAATTTTAAAAAGTTTAACTATGTCAACTGGAAAAAATATATTCCCAGTAATCTCTGGTGATGTAGAATTTTCTGATTCAGATTTACAAGAAGAATTTGAAGGGATTGAGAGGAGAAAATTGGAAAGTATAGTATCGGCAACAAGGACAATGGGTGGTGAAATATCAACTCAACAAAGATCTGGTTTAGATTCTAATGTGGATACAGGAGCATTTATGCTGCCGGCTATTGCTGTGGCTAGGTTAGTTGGCGACTTTTGTTTTGGTGTAGGATCACATACTGAAAGTTATAATGTGTTTATATCAGATCCTGAGATAGCTCATCATTATGGCGTACTTCCAAATACAGAACTAAGTATACCATTAAAAATAGAAAGAGGTAAAATAGAACAAATATCAGATGTTCCCCTTTTGGAGACTGAAAAATTAAAAATGAGAGAAGCTCAAAGAAAACTTAATGAACAAATGAGTGAAATTTTTGGGACAGAGAAAAAAGTATAAATTCTTGTTTTGTGATATTTAAATATTCCACGTAGTGCTAGCTTAAAGACTAAATACGGTGTGGAATATTTATTTTTCCCCACTCATAAACCCCGCCACATCCCTTATATGCTTCACAGGATAAATCTTTATCTTATACTTCTCGGGTTTGAATTGTTTTATATTGAATATTCCCTCCGGAACAATGGCTTTTGTAAAGCCTAATTTTTCTGCTTCTTTAAGTCTTGCTTCAATTTGGGAAACCATGCGGATTTCGCCGGAAAGTCCAATTTCACCGATGACCATGCAGTCTTTGGGAACGGGCTTGTCTTTTGCGGCGGATATGAGGGCGAGGGCGACGGGCAGGTCAGCGCCGGGTTCGTCTACTTTAAGTCCGCCGACTATGTTGAGGTAGACTTCTTTGTCTAGGAGGTTGAGTCCGTATCTGCTGGCGAGGACGGCAATTATCATGGATAGACGGTTTTGATCCCAACCAACGACGGCGCGGCGGGGCATTGGCATGTAGGATGGGGCGATGAGGGCTTGAATTTCGGCAAGCAGCGGGCGGGTGCCTTCTATGCCGCCGAATACGACGCTGCCACTGACGGCGTCCTGCCTTGATGATAGGAAAAGCTCGGATGGATTCTTGATTTCCATGAGTCCGCTGTCGCCCATGTCAAATATGCCGATTTCGTTTGCAGCACCGAAACGATTTTTGATGCTTCTTAAAATTCTGAACTGGTAGTCTTTGTCGCCTTCAAAATAAAGGACGGTATCAACCATGTGTTCTAAAACCTTAGGTCCTGCGATTTGTCCGTCTTTGTTGACGTGGCTGACGATTAGCATTGTTATGTCTTTTGTTTTAGCGAGGGCTACAAGCTCGTTGGCACAGGTTCTAACCTGTGAAACAGTGCCGGGTGCAGCGGATATTTCCGGCGAAAATATCGTTTGTATTGAGTCAATTACAACTACGGATGGCAGTTCTTTTGAAATGCTTTTTAGTATGTCGTTTACAGATGTAGCGGATGCAAGTTTAATCGGTGCTTTTTTGAGTCCTAATCTGTCGGCTCTAATTCTAACTTGGTTGGTGCTTTCCTCACCCGAAATATACATGCAATTCACGCCATTGTTTGCCAACGCACACAATGTTTGCAATAGCAGAGTAGATTTTCCAATACCCGGATCGCCGCCAATAAGAACTGCAGAACCCTTGACAAGTCCACCGCCTAAAACTCTATCTAATTCGCCAATGCCAATGATTTCACGAGGACATTCTTTTATTTCCTTATCTAAGCTCTCAAAATTTAGAAGAGTTCCATCTTCTTTATTAATTTTTCCAGTTGCTTCATTATGGGTTATGAGCCCGCCTTCCTCCTTCTCTTCTGTTATCGTGTTCCATTCATGGCATTCTGGACATTGTCCTGACCATTTTTTTAATACTGCACCGCAATTCTGACAAATAAACATTGATTTAGACATAACAAAATAAACTAATTAATGAACATAATAATGATATATATTATTTTTATAATTTCAATTATTTATTAAAAATATTGTATTTTTAAATCTCAATTCTATTATTAAATTAGTTTAATAATTTTTCAGTAATATGTTAGACAAAGTAAAAGAATCAGTTAAAAAAATAGATTACAAGATAGTAATTATCCTCCTTTTAATCTTTATAATAGCATTCCAATTTTATCAAAATCAAAAAATAAATAGACTTCGCCGCTTTATTTTTATGAGGACTTATGGAGTTGAAGATATTTTTGATAATAGAAGAGATGATTTCTTTTTTAGAAGAAGAATGCACGATTTTTTTGATGATGAATCTCATTTTAAGAAGTTGAGAGAACGCTTTATGAGAGATCATGATTTTTGGTTTAATGATGATGAAAGGCATATAGAAAGAAGACGTGAGGAGATTAGAAAAAATCTTAAGCATGAAAAACCAAATGCAGAGAAAAAACTCCCTCCAAAAATTTTCAATGATGAAAAACCAATGCCTAAAAAAGATTTTCCTCATCATAACAGAAATAGAAATAAAATTAATGTGATGAATGATTTTTCTTTTTCAATTCAAGAAAAATATGATAAAGAAAATAATCAATTTATAGCTACCATTAATGTTCCTATGAACCTTGATAAAAAAGATATAATGGTTGACTTTAAGGACAATATAATGACAGTTAGTTTTTCAAAATTGAATGAGAAAAAGGATGAAAATTCAACTATGGAATCCTACTATAATTTCTCTAGATCCTTTAGCGTTCCAGAAACTAAAGCTACACTAAAGGACGTAAAACAAGTTTTAAACAAAGGTGTTTTAACTTTAACTGTTCCTATAATTAAATAAACTTTTAAACTCTTGGCTAATAAATATTAACCGAAACAATAGCGGTTAATATTTATACAAGCCTAAAAAACTTGTGAGATTTGTCGTTGTCATTAATTTTAAAATCTTTATAACCTACGCCCTCATAATTTGGAACATCGCGCGCATAGCTTAAAACTCTAACTACTTCATTATTTTTCTTTTGAGATACAATGCCAGTATGTCCTTTATAGCACATTATATCTCCAGGTTTAATATCATCAGAATTTACCGTTTTAATATTTTTATTATTAGACAATTTAAGCATATCATCTGTTGACATTCTTTTTATACCAGTTAGTCCGCATATCCACGATGAACAATCTTCTCTTCTATGTTCATCATTGCACGATTGATTTTGATAACCTCCAAACTCATATCCTTTGCCAACAGTAAAAAATTTAGAATTATTTATATTGTCATTATCTATTTTAACTAAAGAAGATTTACAGTTCTGTTTTGTTATAGCTTCATAATTTTCAACATCAGATGCTGACATATAAATTGGTTTTATTAAAACTTTTATAGTATCGCCATTTAATGAAATATACTCAGAATTTTTTGCAAGCAATTCATTCAAAGGCACATCAGAAATAGAAGATATATTCATTAAATAGGTTAAAGCAATCAATGAGAAGGCAGAATTTCCAAGCCAATCTTTTTTATCATCAAAATTTGGCAAATTAGAATATAATTCATTATCGGACAATCCAACATATTTAGCAAAACCGTTTTCAAGCAATTTTATAAATTCTTCTTTTGAAACATTATTAATTAAAGTATCAACAAGCAATGGCATTTTATTTGTTTTTAATTGTATGGTTTCGCTATTGTCAAAAAATTTATTTTTTCCATTATTTAATTCAATAAATTCCTTCCTTAAATTGTTCAAACCATCAACAAAATTTAAATATAAATCATTATATAGCGATTTTTTTGTGCAGCCGACTTGCTTCAATTCTTTTTCTATTAAATTGAATAGAGTTCTTTCTATAAGTTTTAAATCGTCTATGATAAACCTATTTGTTTTTCTCTCATGTTCTATAGCTTTATTTAATAACTTTTCCCTAATATTTTTATCATAATCTCTTGCCATCAAACTTTCTATGGTAAACATTTCTTTAACTTCATTAATATTAATATTTTTAATTGGATCTGATGCAGATACAACGAGTCTTAAAGGAGTTTTCAAAATTTCTTTAAACGTATTGATAACACTTTCTTTGCTGACATTACAAATATGATTATGCAAAAAATTTTTTTCAGGTATATATTCATATTTAGCGTCTCCAACTCTATAGCGAAAATTTCTTTGCAATGTATCAACAGATTCTCTATCCATATTGATATCAAAATTATTTTTTTCTCTTTTTTTAATTTCTTCAAAATCTTCATCAGATATTCCGTTTTGTAATACTTCCGCAAAAGTATCAGCAACACAGTTTAAGTATCTGCTAACATTATCCCGTTCTACCGTTGTGGCGTCTACAGAAAAAATATTGTTGCCAAGATAATTTTTATTGGCGGATCTAATATTATAAACTAATCTCTCTTTTTCCCTAATTCTATCAAAAAGTTTTTTATTTAAAATATTTTTAATAAAATAAATATCTACTTTTTTATTTGAGTCTTCAAAAAAGTCAAAAAATAATTGAATATCCACATTATGATTATTGTTTCTTATATCATATAACAACGACTCATTATTTATTTTGTTATGTTGATTTACATAATTAATTTTTTCTTCAAATTTTAGCAGAATTTCATCACTACTATTTTTTGCAAACCTGCCATCAAAATTTTCCATAACTATTTTTTCTACTTCCTCCAATGTTATATTTCCAGCAACCACAACACTCATATTTTCTGGTATACAAAATTGGGCATACAATTTTTTTAATTTATTTAAATCCTTATTTTGAATAGTTTTTTCATTGACTAAAACATGTTTT
>CALXSB010000093.1 GCA_944391005.1 uncultured Rickettsiales bacterium
TATCATCTTTTATTTTTTCTGTTAAGTCATAAACTAGGCTTTCCAAATCTCCATCTGTCACATTTGCGAGATTATTATATCCATCAAGTTTATAAATATCATCACTGTATGTGTCTGCTACAAAACATCTTACTCTATCAATACCTTCTTTCGCGGCTTCTTCAAGCCAATAATCAAGGTCATCATCGTCCAAAATATCTGATATATCTCTTAAATCGTCATAATAACAAGTGCTATGATCTCCATCGAAATCATATATAATATTTTTAATATTTTCAAATACTTCTTTTTTTATTTTAGATTCTATATCTTTTACTTCATCATTTAGTTGATGAATAAGTTTTTTTCTTGCATAAATCTCATTCATAAGCACTCTCCCTAACAATTAAACATTGCTAACGATACAAAATTTGCAACAAAAAAAAGAACTCTCGTTATTTTAATTTTCACAAGTGTTCTTCTATTATTTATAAGTATATGACTCATAAATTTTTAAATATTTTCTTTATAAAAAATTGCGCCTATTAAGTTATCTACCTTAATCTTATTTCCATCTCTTTTAATATCAACAAATATTCTTTTTCCTTCGACTCTCTTTTTAAACAAGTCAAAATCATTATCGAAAATATCTTGCAAATCAACTGTATCAGTAGCAATTAAAAATCTAGCTGTTTTATATTGAAAAAAATCTTTCTCAGAATCTGTTAAATAATCTAAAAATTGTTCACCTGTTTTTTCTATTTTATATTCAATTCTTATACTATTAGCGTAGTTTTGGAAAGGATTTTTGCTTTTTAATACTCTTAATATTCTCACTTCTTGTGTTGCTTCAACTTGCAACTTATGCCTAAGAGTTTCTCTTTCTTGTTTTAATTCAATAATTTTTTCTTTATTTATTTTTTCTTGTTCCTCTATAATTGGAGCCATTATAGATTTATATACAATTCCCAAAAGATGATTATAATTGGAGTTGTAATATGATTTGCCGGACAAACTTACCCATCTTGACCTATTGCCTATTTTGCCGAATCTAAATGGCTTAGTATTATATTTAAAGTCCTTTTTAATATTTAAATAGATTTCTTTTAACTTTTCTTCGTCTATTTTTAAAAATAACTCTTTAAAGTTTTCTTTACTATGACCACAAGGATAATAGCAATCCATATTCAATCCCTTTTTTGTTGATAAACGACATTTCCCATCTTCTTGTAGTAAATTATTAAGACCTTTAAATAAGCAAACAGAATCATCTAATTTGTTATTTAAGGCATCATCATATTTAATAAGTTTTTTAAACTTTTTAAAATTAGAAATATTATACAAGAATTTTATCTTGTAAAAAGGTGTTGAAAAAAGCTCATATAATGGTTTAATTAATTCATAGTAAAATGAAGAAAATATATTCACAAATTTATTATATCAAAATATCCTTTATTTTCAAACTAATAATACAATTTTTCTCATATTCAATTTTTCAAATAAGGTATTAATCTCTCTGCCACTCTTTTTATCATTAGTGGCGGAACTGACATTCCACACACATAAGCAACATTATCTAAACTTTCAGAAAGAAAGTTATAATCTTGTGGAAATGTCGAAATTGATACAATATCTTTTTTTGATAAGAATTTTTTATCACACCATCTTATATTATTGCAGTGTGCTGTAATTGTTGGTGCTACTTGATCGTCATAAACAAAACAGTAATTAAAAAAAGAACTCTTGTTTCTAAGTTTTCTACAAGCGTTCTCTAAATTTCTATCTCCATACTTGGCATTATCAATAAGTTTTTTAAGATTGTCTGTTATTCCTCTATCACTCCCGCTTTCTGATTTTATTTTTCCAAATGTTATAGGTTTATAAAGAAATGACATATTAATTTTGTTTAAATCTATATCTAACCTTGTTGCAATAAAAAATACCCTATGTCTTTTTTGTGGTATCCCCATTTGTTCCCCTTTTAAGAGCCAGTGCTTTACTTTATAACCTATACTAAGAAAATGTTTATAAATTTCTTGCACATACTTCCAAGCATTTCCCTTTGTTAAGCCCTCAACATTTTCCATTACAACAAATTTAGGTTTGAGTTTATTAACAGTTTCAATAAACACAAAAGACAAATCATCAAGTGTCTGTTCTCTCTGTCCTTCGCGGAATTTCTTTTTCTTTCCCCAAGTTTTTTCTCTAAGTCCAGCCATAGAAAATGTAGTGCAAGGCGGACTTCCGTCCAAAATATCAAGATTAAGTAATTCCTTTGGAAGATTTTCCTTTGGAATATTATTAAAATCTCTTATATCCATAACATAATTGTATTTTGGTTCATTGTTAGCAAGATATATTTCATTCATTCTTTTATCAATTTCAAGACACCCTATTACATCAAATCCTGCCAACTTATATCCCATAGTCGATCCACCACCACAAGCGAAAGTGCTAAAAACTTTTAGTCCATTGTTCATTGGATAATCAGTAAAACGCCAATACCAATCATTACTATCTTTTTCCTTATAACAATCAAAGTCACTACCCAACAAATCAAATATTGTTTGTTGCATAGCAATCTCCCTAACTCATTTCTTCTTCACTAATTCTTCTTTTAGCCTTTCTAATTAAATTGTCTATGCAAAATTTAAAATTTTTCTCATCTTTTATAAGGATTTCATTTACATCTTTATAATTCTCAAAATCATATATAAGATATTTAAATTTGTTTTGTTTAAAAAATTCTATTAGATTTTCTGTTGCTTTTTCTCCAGCCTCATCATTATCAAAAGCTGTAATATAAACTTTATTTTTATCTAAATCTAAGTTTTTGAATTTAGATAAATTGCTCACACTCCCAAGTGCAATTGCATTTGCACCAATAGTCTCTAAACTTAGACAATCAAATTCACCTTCAGTAATAAAACAGAATTGTTCGCTATTATATAAAGCCGCTTTATTGAAGATGTCAGTATGATTTCCCTTCGCTTTATAATATCTAAAAGCTTTATTGCTTATATCAATATTGCGTGCAGTAAAACTATTTTTTGAAATAGGAATTATAATAGCTTTTAATTTTCTATTTCCAAAATTAAACTCATTATATCCCAAGTTAAATTTCTTTGCAGTCTTTTCGTCTATTTTTCTTCCTAAGAGATAATTTTTTGCATTTTTTTCATTATCTAAATTTTTAGACCAAACTTTATATGCTTTTGAATAATCCTTTTCATTTTGTTTATTATCTAAATTTATATCTTTTGTGTAGTCTTTTATAGCTCGCAAGTTTTTACCAAAATTATAATATTGTATTGCTCTTTTAAATGCCTCTTTGTTATCTACATTTTCAAGTATGGCGATACAATCAAACAAATTGTATGTTTCGCCACACCCAAAACAGTAGACCTTATTATCATCATAATATTTCATTGAAGCATTGCTATCATTGTGATTGGGATTTATACATCGAAACATTCGACTTGTATTTATTCCGTGACTTTCAAGATAATTT
>CALXSB010000094.1 GCA_944391005.1 uncultured Rickettsiales bacterium
AGTGGGCGAGATAGGGGTCAATTCACAGGGGACTGGGATGGGTTCTTCACGTGGATGATTAGTGTGTAGCTATTCACAGTAGGCAAGGTGCTTCGCCTCCCTTTGTAAGGGAGGTGTCCCGAAGGGACGGTGGGTTGACAAGATAATCAAAAATAAACTTTTGTCTTACCTTATAATGTGGATGCTGACGAAGTCAGCGGTAGGTTGACAACAGAATTAAGAGTTGGCTTAGACTTTTCGCCTCCCTTTGTAAGGTAGGTGTCCCGAAGGGACAGTGGGTTGAGAAGATAATTAAAAATAAACTTTTTATCTAAATTTATAATTGGTGTGTTGATGAAGTTAGTGGTTGATTGGCAACAGAATTAAGAGTTGGTTTAGACTTTTTGCCTCACTTTGTAAGGGAGGCGTCCAGAAGAGATAGTAGGTTGATATAGAAATTAAAAATTGAATAACACAACTTATATATTCTATATTTTTCATAATTTTAAGAAACAATACTGCTTTAAAAATATTAAAGTTAAAAAATAAAACTTCAAATGTAAATTTATTATATGGTTAGTTGTATATAATTGATATTTTATAATTATTAATATGGGACTGAGTCATTCAGTAGGAAAGTTTATTTTATAAAATGTGTTGATTTTAATTAATCTTTATTTATTATAATCTATAGTTAATTTGCTGTTATTTGATGAATAAAAAATATAATTATAGGGCTTTAGATCAGAATAAAAATAAGATAGTAAGGGGCACGATTCAGGCATTAAATGAATATGCACTTGAGCAAATATTAAATGAATCGAACTTAACTTTAATTTCTTTTAGAGAAGTTAAAGCAACAACTATTAGTTTAAGTTTTCTTGAAAAAATTACGTCTAAGGATTTAATAACATTTTTTATTCACCTAGAACAACTAGAAAGAGCTGGCGTTCCGCTATTGGATTCTCTAGCTGATTTAAAAGATTTTTCTGAAAATCAAAAAATAAAAGATATAGCGGCGGATATATATGAATCTGTTAAAGGTGGTAAGCTTTTATCGGAAGCGATGGAAAAACATAAAAAAGTTTTTGATCCAATAATGATTAGTTTAGTTAAGATGGGAGAAAAAACAGGAGGACTTCAAGTAGCCTTTAAAAATATATACGAAAATATAAAATGGAGTTCAGAAATTAAAAGAAAAACGATAAAGGCAATTAGATATCCAATATTTTCATTATTTATAATGATAATTGTGGCCGCCGTAATGTTGAAGGTTGTTGTCCCTAAGGTTACTGGATTTATTATGGACCAAGGTATAGAGGTTCCATCCTATACGGAAGCATTAATTTCAACATCTAACTTTTTTCAAAAATACTTCTTTAAAATGGTAATATTTGTTATATCGTTTTACATTGGAATAAAAATTTTATCAAAAAACAGAGTCATTAAATTTTGGGTTGATTTTCTTAAATTAAAAATTCCTATATTAGGCAATATTATTATAAAAATAGAAATGTCTAAGTTTACAAAGTTTTTTGGGGTAACATTTTCAAGTGGAATACCAGTTTTAGAATGTTTAACAATATCTGGATCTGTTGTTAAAAATACGGCCCTAAAAGATGATATAAACAGAATAAAACAAGAAGTTTCAGATGGAAAGTCAGTTTCAAACGCCCTTTCATCTTCTCCATATTTTCCTAATATGGTATTAAGAATGTTTAAGGTAGGAGAGGATAGTGGAAATATGAGTGAGGCAATGGAAAATATACAATATTTTTATTCAACAGAAATAAATGACGCTATAGATCAATTTATTGGAATGCTGCAACCAATGATTATGTTTGTAATGGGCGGATTAATGGCCTGGGTCGTTGTTGCAGTATTTGGACCTATTTATGGAAATTTTGACAGTTTTGGAGTTTAATTATGAAAAATATAAATACTTTTTTAAAAAAAATTGAATTATTACTTTTATTAATGGTTTTAATGTCCGGCTGCATAACAAAAAGTGTTTCTCAAAAAGGATATATATTTGACGAAGAAGATATTTCTAAAATATCAGTTGGCTTAACGAATAAAGAAAACGCATTAAATTACTTAGGATACCCTTTAAATAAATCTTATTTTGATGACAATATATGGGTCTACTATTCCTACAAAATGAAAGAGATATTATTTTTCAAGCCTTCTGTAAGTGAACAAAAAGTTCTTGTAGTAGAGTTTGATGACGAAACAAATATAGTAAAAAATCTTTCCATATATAATATAGATTCTAACAACTATGAAATGCTAAACGACACTACAAATATAAATGACGAAAAAGAAAATTTCATTCAGGATATATTGAAAAATATAGGACAATTTAGTATGTAATAGATATTCTTGCTATATATTCTATTAATACATAGCAAGATTACAAACTATAAAACTTCAATTATTTCGCCAATAGAATTGTAGCATAAAATTCATTATTGCATTTTACACAAACTAAAAACCACTATCTCGTATGTAAAAAGCACTCAACTATTACGACACCACAGAAGTATTCCGCACCGTCATCCAACGTCAATGAATTTTCTACATTTCTGCCACATCCAAGAGGACTACCCATGTGAAGCTATAATTCCATCTATATATGAAGGACTCCATAAATTTTCAGCTTCTATCAATAACTATCAATAAACTACTATACACCAACTCTGTATAGGAAATCTTCCACATCCACCACCACGCCAAAGCACTATTCTCTAGCATCCATGTGAACAGGTCCCATATACTTCACCCCAATGTGAAGATAACCCATTTTCACTCCATGTCAATGGACCACTTTATTTTCACCGCCCTGTGAAGACAGTTCCTCAGACCCCACATGTGAAAATGCTCTATCTCCCTCCCCATATGTGAAGGGGCTACTCCATATCCACCCCCTGTGAAGGGCCGCTACTAGACCCCCCTGTGAAGACAACCTCTCACACCCCTCTGTGAACGGCTCCTCTCGCCCCCCTGTGAATCTCTATCTCCACCCCCTGTGAAGGGGGGTAAGGGGGGTTTGCCTCCCTTCGTAAGGGAGGTGTCCCGAAGGGATGGTGGGTTGACAAGATAATTAAAAACAAACTTTTATCTCAATTTATAATTGGTGTGTTGATGAAGTCAGTGGTGAGTTGATATAGAAATTAAAAATTAGAAATTAAAAATATTAAAGATTAAGATTTAAGAATTAAAAGCAACTCATATTTCACCATGTGAGGATACTCTCTCAGCACCACCTGTGAAGGGTTTTTTCTTTTTTCCCCCTGTGAAGGACCACACCCAGCATCACTCCTCTGTGAAGGACTCCTCTTAACCCCCCTGTGAAGGGCCACTACCAGACCCCCCCTGTGAAGGGGGGTAAGGGGGGTTCGCCTCCCTTCGTAAGGGAGGATGTCAACGAAGTTGATAGGTGGGTTGAAAAAAGAAATTAAGAATTAAAAATTAATCTTTAGTAAAGAATTTAAAATAGTTAAAAATTAAGATTTGATAATTAAAATATAATAATAAAAGAATAAATAATTTATAATTTAAAATTATAAATTAAGAAATTAATCATAAATTAATAATTAAGAAATTAATAATTGTAATCTTATATATATAAATAAAACTCTTTTTTATTATTACTATTATATACAATAGTAATATTCTTTATCTATTTATTCTTATTAATCTATTAGCAGTGTTGAATATATAAAGACAGTTTTTTGAACCCCCCTTACCCCCCTTGACAGGGGGGCGGCCGAAAGATAACCCCCTTACCCCCCTTCATAGGGGGGGCGAGTTTGGGGTCTATTCACAGGGGGTGGTCTGGGAGGGGCCCTCTATCCACACTTTATAGGGGGGGGTGAGAGGTGGCTTTTACGGGAGGGCAGAGAGACGTCGGCTATTTCACAGTGGGCGAGATAGGGGTCAATTCACAGGGGACTGGGATGGGTTCTTCACGTGGATGATTAGTGTGTAGCTAT
>CALXSB010000095.1 GCA_944391005.1 uncultured Rickettsiales bacterium
AGTAGCCCCTTCACAGTGTGGTCTGATAGACGTGGACCACTTCACAGAGGGGTGAGTGTGAGTTGCTTTACAGGCTGGTCTGAGAGAGACTCTTCACATGGGGGTGATGTTGAGTGTGGCCCTCCACGGGGGGCAGAGAGAGGCCTTGATATGTGGGACCGAGAGGTGGTTTTCACAGATGGAATAGGTGGGTTTCTCTCTCAGTTCTACCCCCCTGTGAAGGGTTTAATGGGGTTCGTCTCTCAGTTTCACCATTCTGTGAAGGGAATTTCCACCATTCATCCACTGTCAAGGGGAACATCCAGAAATCTACCCCCTCTGTGAAGATGCCCCATATCCACCCCCCTGTGAAGGGGGGTAAGGGGGGTTCAAAAAACTGTATTTATATATTTACACTACTAATATGTTAATAAGAATATATAATAATATATAATATATACATTAATAAGAAAGAATAAATAGATAGATAGATAAAGAATAATTACTATTATATATAATAGTAATAAGAGTAAACAAATAAAAAAAATATTTATTATATATATAATAAATATAGTAATAATAAAAAAAGAGTTTTATTTATATATATAAGATTACAAATTATTAATTATTACTTTCTTAATCTTTAATTCTTAAATATTAATATTTAAGAATTAATATTTAATATTTTTAATTTTAGTTTTTTTATTTTACTTTTAATTTTTTAATTTACTTTTGATTTCCTGCCGAAGAGTAATTTTTAATTTTCACCTTCACTTGTTCCGCAAGTTCAGTTAGCACTTCGCTGAACAACAAGTTTGTGATTGCAAGTAAACTTGCATCACATCGGCTTCGTGCTTCAATCTTCAATTTTTATGTCAACCCACCGTCCCTTCGGGACACCTCCCTTACAAAGGGAGGTGAACCCCCCTATCCCCCCTTGACAGGGGGGGGCTGGAAGGGCCTCTATCCCCACTTTATAGGGGGGAGAGGGAGATGGTGGATCTTCACATGGGAGTGCAGCGTGAGTTGTTTCACATGTGGGGTAGATTAGTATGTAGCCCTTGACAAGGTGGACGTAGAGTAATACTTTCACAGGAGGGACAAATTAGAAAAGCTCCTTGACATTGGAGTAAGGATCTTCATATAGTATAGAATTAAAAATGTTCTTAACAAATGGAAATAGAACGAAGGTTTTCCATATAATGAATCAGTGGTAAATATTTTACGGAGGCGGGCTGGGTAAATCATTTACTCTACATTAAGATTTAGAGAGTAAATAGTTTATGGGTAAATTTATATTGTTTTATATGTAGATCTTTTTAGATTTTATATAGAAATAAAATACTTTCTCACAAATAAATATATATTATCTGTATAAACATAATAAAAATTGATATAAAAAAAATCTACCCATTGGTAGATTAAAAACAGAATAGTAATAATATATTAAGCCATTGCTTTTTTAGCTCTCGCTTTTTTAATTATTTTTACATTATCAAATTCACCTTTAGAAATTAATGCTTTTTCAACTTTTTTTCTTAATTTTTTTGCTTCATCTGTTAATTTAGAACATCTGTAATTAATTATAAATGAATCTAAACTTCCATATTTATTAATTGTTCTTAAAGCAGCAGCAGCAATTTTAAAAGTTAAGTTTGCACCTAATGCATCACTCTTTAACGTAATTTCTTTTAAATTTGGTAAAAATTCTCTTCTTGTTCTTCTTTTTGATTTAGAAACATTGTTTCCGCTCATCACACCTACACCTGTAAGTTCACATCTTTTTGCCATTTTTAAATCCAAATTGTTCTTAAAATAATAATCTACATCTTTTATAAGAATACATTTATTTAATCTATTGTCAAGAAAAAAATTAAATTAATTAAAAATTTAAATATAGTTATCATTATAGTTGATTTTTTATCTTTTATTTTCTATGATAATTTTGAAAAGTGTAAATTAAATAGTATGGATAAAAAAAATATTTTACAAATAATTCCAAGTCTTATCTCTGGAGGTATAGAGAGAGGCGTTGTTGAAATGAATAATTATTTAACTAAAAATAATTTTAATTCATTTGTTGTATCATCTGGCGGAAAGATGGTATATCAAATATTGCAAAATGGTGGAAAGCACATAGAGTTAAATGTTAGCACAAAAAATCCATTAAAAATTATTTTAAATATTTCTAAGTTAAAAAAAATAATAAAAGAAAATAAGATAGATTTAGTTCATGTAAGATCTAGAGCTCCAGCTTGGTCCGCTTATTTTGCATGTAAATCACTAAAATGTCCATTGGTTTCAACAATTCATGGCAATTATTCAATAGGATCATTTCCATTTTCATATTTTAAAAAACTATATAATTCATCAATGGTTAGAGCTGATTGGATTATTTGTGTGTCAAACTTTATAAAAGATTACGCGTTTGATAATTATAAATTATTTAGACATAAATTTGCCGAAAGTAGAACTAGAATAATTCACAGAGGCGTTGATATAAATATTTTTGATCCAGCAAAAGTGTCTCAAGAAAGAATTATTGCTTTAACAAATAAAATGCAATTACCAGATGATAAACCGGTAATACTATTACCTGGCAGACTTACAGAATGGAAAGGACAAATGTATTTCTTAGATGTTTTAAGTAAAGTAAAGAATAAAAATTTTGTATGCGTAATATTGGGAGATAGCAAAGGACACGAGGCCTATAGAGATAAATTGAAGAAAAAAATTATTAAAACGAAATTAGACGGTATAGTTAGACTTGAAAATAATATTTCAGATATGGCAGCCGCATATATGATATCAGATATAGTTGTTTCTGCAAGTATACGTGGTGAAGCATTTGGAAGAGTTGTGCCGGAAGCTCAAGCTATGAAAAGAATGGTTATTGCCACTTCAATTGGCGGTTCACTAGAAACTATTATAGATGGCAAAACAGGTTGGCTTGTTGATCCAAAAAATATAGACAAATTTGCAGAATTAATAGATATGATTCTTACAATGCCTGCAGAAGAAAGATTAAAAAGGGGTGAAGAAGCTAGAAAGCATATAGTTGATAATTATACTGTTGAAAAAATGTGTTCAAAAACCGTAGATTTATATAATGAAATTTTAAATAAATAAAAATTATTTATTTAAAATTTCGTCATTTAATTTAGTCATATTATTTAATTTTTCTTCAAGAAATAAGTTTATTTTTTTAGTATCTTGATTGTTATTTATTTCAATTATTTCTCCATAATCAATAATGATTTTATTAAATGGAAAAGCTAATTGAAAATAATCCCACGTTTTAAATTGTTTTTTTCTCTTATACGAAATTGATACGCATACAATAGCTGTTTTTGTTTTTTTAACAACGTCTGTAATCTTTGTGTTCATTTTAAAAGCTGGACCTCGTGGACCATCTGCAGCCAACACACAAATACCCCCATCTTTTAATGCCCTCATAGTATTTCTTATAGAACTTAAACTTTTTTTATTTTTTAGGCTGCCTTTTTTAGGATTAATTGTAGAACCTTCAATTACTCCAATATTGAATGTTGACATTATTTTCGCGGCTATTTTTCCATCTCTATGAATAGATGATAAAACATCTATCTTTTTACCTTTTCCTAATTCGTCTTCAAATAGCCTCTTTAACTCAATTGGTGATATTAAAGAACGTCCATGCCATGTAAATAATACTATACCCTTGCTATTAACATAGTCTTTTATTTCTTTATAGTTTCCTTTGATTGTAACCTTTGATGTTTTATATACAAACCATATGTAAATATGTGATAACCAAGCTACAATATATCTGCTTATTTTATTATTAAATAAATTTTTGAAAAAATCTTTCATTGCCTACTCCCAATAATTCTTATATAGCTTTTTCAAACTGTTTTCTATAAAGATTAGCATAAATCCCATTTTTATTTAATAAATCTTCATGATTGCCATATTCCATAATATTACCCTCCTGTAAGACAAAAATATTATCACAATTTTGTATAGTTGTTAATCTATGGGCTATAATAATAGTTGTTTTATCTTTCATAAGATTATTTAAAGCTTTCTGAATTAATTTTTCAGATATTGGATCTAAAGCAGATGTCGCCTCATCTAACAATAGTATTGGAGCATTTTTAAGAACAGCTCTTGCTATAGATATTCTTTGCTTCTGGCCACCGGATAATAAACAACCGTTAGGGCCAAGAATGGTATCATAGCCGTCTTCTAATTCATCAATAAATTCATCAGCATTAGCTATTTTACAAGCTTCAATTATCTGTTCATCTGTTGCATTAAATGTTCCATATTTTACATTATCTTTTATACTTGCATTAAATAATAAAACATCTTGGCTAACAACAGATATATTTTTTCTTAAAGATTTAATACTAACATCTTTTATATTATGCCCGTCAATTGTAATTGAACCGCTTATTGGATCATAAAATCTCAATATTAAATTAAATATAGTTGACTTACCACTGCCAGAATGACCAACCAAAGCTACACTTGAGCCATGCTTTATATTAAAACTAACATTATGCAAGGCGGCTTTTTCTGACAATTTAGTATTATTTTCCAGCATAACTAATGGTTCGTCTTTTTCATGAAAAGGATAACTAAAAGATACATCATTAAAAGCAATGTCTCCTTTTACATTTAATAATTCAACTGCATTTTCTTTATCTTTTAAAACATTTTCCTTATCCAACACTATAAACAGTCTTCTAGCAGAAACTAAAGCCGTTTGCATTTGTATATTTAATCCTGCAAAAGATTTAGCAGGTTTATAAACGCTTAATAAAGCTGTAATAAACGTAAAAAAAGATCCAGTCGTCATGGCACCATTTATAACAAGCAATCCGCCATACCATATAACACCGGCAAATCCAATACTGCCAGCCATTTCCATCATAGGTGATGTTATTAAAGATTTTCTAATCATCTTTAAAGACAGCTTATGCGTAGTATGAACAACTTTATCAAACTTATTAATTTCTTCTTGTTCACAATTATTTGACTTAACAAGTTTTATTAACCCAATACTTTCGCCCATAATTGAATTTAAATGTCCGGATAATTCTCTTCCCTTTGTAGCAAGACTTCTTAATTTTCTACCTATATAATATATAGGATATATTATTAACGGGAATCCTATGAATGAAATACAAGATAGCGAGACACTTTGATTAAACATTAATATAACTAAAGAAATTATAGTAAGAAATTGTCTTATTAAACCTGTCAATATAATATTTAATGCTGTCATCAAACCGTTTATATCACCAAATTGATCTAAAATTTTATGGGAAGATTTATTTTGAAAATAGTCCATATCAAAATTAACTAGCTTAGTAAATAACTTTTTTTGATACGAAATGCTTATATCTTCTGTAGTTTTGTGCATTATATAGTTTTCTAAATAGGTTGTAATACCAATAACAACAGCAACAGCTATTAATTTTAAAGGAATAACTATTAAAGCAGTAGTATTTCTATCTAAAAATACTTGATCAATTGCGGGCTTAATTAGATATGCTCTATAGGCAACAGATCCTGCACCAATCAACATAAAAATAATAGCTACAATAAAATAAGGGACATTTGGCAAAAAAACTTCCCTAAAAACCCTTCCATAAATACTAAAGTTATTATTATAATTAAATTTTTTACTCATTATATCAAAAATTATTCATACCATATATTATATAATTTATATTATTTTTGTGTCAATATAATTTTTATATATAATCAAGAAAATAAATTGACATAGATTAAAAAATTTATTATACTACCACGAGCGTGTTAATAATAAAATAATAAAATGGAAAAGGAAAAATTTGAAGAATTAACTATAAATGAGGCCTATTTAAATGATTTTCTAAATTCAAGAGAAAAACTTAGAAATACAATTATATTTTTTAACAATAGAGGTGCAAACGTATTAACTGGTTTTATTTTATCAAAACCCGAAGCTGAAGTTAAAAGACTATTAAATAGACTTGATGGATTTACAAATGTAATTTTTGGCGAAGACGAAGCAAACAATGATTTTGAATTTTTAGATAAAAGCGTCTTTAATTTTAAAGAAACTAGGAAAGGTATAACACCATTACTTGCAAGTGCATTTAAAGGAGATTATGATACTTTTAAATACATTCTAAGCAATGGCGGTCGTATAAATGAAACAGATAATAGAAAGAGAAACGCAATGATAGCAGCAGCTTTTGGCGGAAATATTGATATAATTAGATACCTAATAGAAAATGGATTTGATGTAAATTCTATAGATAATCAAGGTCTTAGTGTATTAATGTATGCAGCTGCCAATGGAAAGAATGAAGCATTTAAATATTTAGTAAATAACGGTGCTAATATAAATACAAAAGATAATCATGGAAGAAATTTATTTATATATACTACCAAGTCAAATAATATTGAAATTTTAGAATATTTAAATACACAAAACATAGATATTAAAGACCGAGATATTCATAATCGTGATATATTATATTATGCGATTAAATATAGCGAACCTCAATTTATAGAATATCTAATAAATAATTACAATTTAAATATTGAACAACAATATAACGATGGAAAAACTCCACTAATGTTTGCTGCAGAATACAATAAACCAGAAATTATTAATTTATTAATTAATAAAAAATCAAATAGCGTTAATGGAAATGCTGAAATTGTGGAAAATTTTATAAATCAAATTGATCACAATTATGGAAATGCCATTATAATTGCAATAGAAAACAATTCACTAGAAGCATTAAAAGAATTAATACAAAAAGGCGCCGAAGTTAACAGCTATGAAATTGATTATATTCTAGACGATAATCAAACACATCATACAAATTTAATATCGCCAATAGCGTTGGCAATAAATAATGGAAATGCAGATATAATATCTGAGTTAGCTAGAGCAAATTTAGACATAAACTCTGACATACTTAAATATGACAGAATTTCAGATCAAACAAACAATCTGCCATCAAGAAATAATTTAACTCTTATCAATAAGAAATTAACAATTTTTGATTTTGCAATTTTACAAAACAAAAATAGAGAATACGAAATTTTAATAAATACTTTAATTAATAAAAACATTAATAATGCTACAGCATTACAAGAGCTCAAAACCGCAATACATAACTCTGTAAATTTCTATAATCAAAATAGACAAATAATAGGCAATAGAAACAAAATTGTAAAAAATTTTAATAGAAAATTTGATGAAATACAAAGAAAAATTAATAAATTAGAAAAAAATAATAAAAGAAGCAATAATAGCGGAGAAAGTATACGTGTTCACAGAGCTTAATTAAAATTGCATATTATAAAATTAAAGAGGCTTTTGCCTCTTTTTTATTTATTATAAAAAAAATATTTTTTTACTAGACTTTTAAAATACTATATTGTAAAATAGGTGATGGATAGGTGGCTGAGCGGTCGAAAGCTCTGGTCTTGAAAACCAGCGAGGGCGCAAGTTCTCCGGGGGTTCGAATCCCTCCCTATCCGCCATTGATACAAATAATCTTTATTTTTTTTCAATTTTTAAGAGACTAAAGGATGAGAACCACAGGGGTTCGGGCCGAAACGAAGTGAAGGCAACGTTGAGTTTCTTAAAAGATAAAAATAATCTTGTATTTTTTATTTAGATTTTATCACAATCAAAAATAATTCAAGTAAAATATAAAACGAAACGGCCTTGAGCTACGAAGTAGCGAATGAGTGGACGAAGTGAATAATTCCTCTATATCAGCTATTTACACAAAGAAAAAAATTACATAATGTTTACAAATCCAATCTAAACGTTATCTCATCACACGCACCATTTCTAGCATCAACTAGATCATCATAGGTTGTAATATCGCCATAACTGCTTTCTGGCCTAAAATTTCCTTCAACATTCGGAATACTTTCAGAACAAAATCCGACTCTAATACTTCCCGTATCAAGTGATTTGTCATCCATTTTTTCTTCTATATTGGCAACTATTTTTGAAGGTATATATCCATTATACATAGATGTAAGAGACATGATATTCTTATTTTCAAAATCAGATATATATGAATTATCTGTATTAGGATCATTAATCCAATGTTTATTGTCAACAGCAATAAATTTATAAATAACATCTTTAATATATTTTGATTCTTTTCCTACTGGTGTTGTTTCTGTATCAACATCGTAATCAGTTATGCTCTCTCTATTTAAATCAAACCAAGGTGCATTAACATAATAAATGCCTTCTCCATAATCATATCCATCAATATCATTACCACTATTAAACCCCATCTTTCCCGTATTTTTTGGATCCCCCGGCAGCCTTCCATTCGCAACAAAATATGTATTAACTGCTTGTATATATCCTCTAGCTTCATTCATTACCGCCCTAGCTCTAGCACTTTCTATAAGAGATTGTCCTCCTGTAATACCTGCTACTAATAGTCCTATTATAATTAATACTATAGATAATTCTATTAAAGAAAATCCTGATGTTTTATTATTTTTCATTTACAATATTTTCATTATTAATTATGTCATATATGATATAATTTTTTGAAAATAAAAAGCAAGGGATATATGAGTTTATAATTATTTGAAATATATTTAAAAAATTTATATATCTACTAGACTTTTAATTTTGAATATTTAAACTATATATTATTGTGTGAAATAATAAAAACAAAAAAATTTAAAAATGTTAGGACTAGTAAGGAAAATATTTGCATCAAGCAGTAATAAAGAGATTCAAAGATTACAAAAAATAGTTGATAAAATTAACGCTTTGGAAAAGAATTATATTACGATGAGTGATGAAGGTTTGAGATCTCAAACCGATATTTTAAGAGCCAGATTAAAAGCTGGAGAAAGTTTAAATGATATTTTACCCTATGCTTTTGCAGTTGTTAGAGAGGCTAGCAAAAGAGTTTTAGGCTTAAGACATTTTGATGTGCAAATGATTGGTGGTATAGTTTTGCATAGAGGTGAAATTGCAGAAATGAAAACTGGTGAAGGTAAAACATTGGTTGCAACTTTACCATCCTATTTAAATGCACTTGAGGGAAAAGGTGTTCATGTTGTTACAGTTAATGATTACTTGGCAAAAAGAGACGCTGAATGGATGGGCGGCATTCACAGATTTTTAGGCTTAACAGTTGGCTGCGTATTGCATGAAATGGATGATGCTGAAAGAAAAGCTGCCTATAATTGCGATATTACCTATGGAACAAACAGCGAGTTTGGTTTTGACTATTTAAGAGACAACATGAAATATAGCATTGAGTCAATGTGTCAAAGACCTTTCAACTATGCTATTGTTGATGAGGTGGATTCAATTCTTATTGATGAGGCTAGAACTCCATTAATTATTTCCGGTCCAACAGATGATAATTCTGATTTATATAGAAAAGTTAATGACGTCGTAAAAAAGATACCTGATGGATATTTTAATGTTGATGAGAAAGACAGACAGGTTTCATTTAATGAAGAAGGAAATGAATGGATTGAAAAAGAATTTAAAAAGGTTGGTCTAATTGGTGAAAATGATAATCTTTATGATGTAAAATATATGGATTTAATACACCATGCAAATCAAGCCTTAAAAGCCCATAAACTATTTAAAAACGAAGTTGATTATATAGTAAAAGACGGACAGGTATATATAGTTGACGAGTTTACTGGTAGAATTATGGAAGGAAGAAGATTTTCTGATGGATTACATCAAGCACTTGAAGCTAAAGAAGGAGTTGAAGTACAAAATGAAAATCAAACGCTTGCAAGTATAACCTATCAAAATTACTTTAGAATGTATCCTAAATTGGCTGGTATGACTGGTACTGCTATGACAGAAGCGGCAGAGTTTGAATTTATATATGGTTTAAAAACAGTTGAAATACCTACAAATAAGCCAATTCAAAGAAAAGACGAAGACGACTGTATATTTAAAAATACTGATGGTAAATTTAAAGCTATAGCAAATCAAGTTGAAGATTGCTATAAAAGAGGACAGCCAGTCTTAATTGGTACTGTTAGCATTGAAAAATCTGAGTTATTATCTCATTTATTAGATAAAAAACACATACCGCATCAGGTTTTGAATGCTAAGTACCATGAAAGAGAATCTAAAATTGTTGCTCAGGCTGGTGTTCCAGGCACTGTTACAATTGCCACAAACATGGCCGGTAGAGGAACAGATATTATGCTTGGCGGCAATGCTGATTTCTTAATTAAAGACATGTATACTCAAGTTGAAGATCCTGAGGAAAGAAAAAAAGAAGAAGAAAGAATTAAAAGAAAAGTTGAAGAAAATAAAAAAATTGCAATAGAAGCTGGAGGTTTATATATTCTTGGAACAGAAAGACACGAAAGTAGAAGAATTGATAATCAGCTAAGAGGTAGAAGCGGAAGACAGGGAGATCCTGGAAATTCTAAATTCTTCCTATCTTTAGAGGATGATCTATTGAGAATTTTTGGTTCCGATAAATTAGGTGGAATGCTTGAAAAACTTGGGCTTAAGGATGATGAAGCTATAATTCACCCTTGGATTAGCAAATCTGTTGAAAAAGCTCAAAAGAAAGTTGAAAATGCTCATTATGAAATGAGAAAAACAGTTCTTAAATATGATGATGTTGTAAACGAACAGAGACTTATTATATTTGAACAAAGAATGGATATAATTAAAGCTCACGATGTATCGGAAGAAATTAATTATTTAAGAGAAGAAAAAAATAGAGAGTTGCTTGATAGATATATGCCTGAAAAAACCCATGCTAATCATTGGGATATTGAAGGTTTACAAAAAGAAATTGAGAGAATTTATGGCGAATGTTTTGACATAAAAGAATTTATCAATGGTAATAATATAAAAAGAGACAAGCTGTTAGAAAAAATCAATGCCTATACTCTTGAATTATACAAGAAAAAAGAAGAATTGTATAGTGCTGGACTTTTAAGAGAAGTTGAAAAAAGAGTTATGCTAATGACAATTGATAAATATTGGAAAGAACATTTGTATAATCTTGATAAATTAAGACAAGGTATAAATTTTAGAGCCTACGCACAAAAAGATCCTCTTTTAGAATACAAAAAAGAAGCATTCAATTTATTTGAAGAACTCTTGTATAATATGAATGAGGAAACTTTAATTAGACTTTTCCACATAGTTATAAATTTAGAGACTCTAAGCAACAATGAAAAATTCTTTAGTGCAAGAGAAGAACAAAATCAAAAGAAGCTGCAATATAACAGAGCTGAGCTTTTAAATAGCATGAATAAAAAAATTGCACAGGATCCACAGAATCCACAAAATATGGTTAAACAAAGCACTGCCCATAACAGAGTAAATCCAATAGATAGAGATCCAAAAGATCCATCAACATGGGGAAGAGTAAAAAGAAATGATCCTTGCCCATGCGGTTCAGGAAAAAAATATAAGCAATGCTGTGGAAAAACTGAATAGTTTTTTATAATAAATGTTGTTAAATTCAATAGTGTTATTCACTATTGAATTTTAAGTTAATAAAACCTTTATTATAATTTAAATTATTATTGAAAATATTTTATTTCTAATTATAATTGTCTGGTGTTAAATTATAATTTTATCATGTATTCAAATAGTAAAAAATTAAGAACGTATTTAAAACATATAATTGAAGCTGATCCAATATTGCCGGCAAGAATTAGATATAAAAAATATATAGACTTAAATAAAGATTTTTTTATCAATATATTTGGTTTGGAGGATTACGAAAAAATAATAGAGCACCTTAATGATGATAATGCAAAACTTGATGGACTTGATTATGCTTTTCTTATGCTAGCTTCAAGGCAGATAGGAGAAGAAGACCAAGGTTTTTTTAATGACTATTATTTATACTTTTTTAATTCTGATATTATTAATAGAAAATCAGTAATCATTCTTCTAAATGGCTTATATAAAGCAAGATCATTTGAAACTATGGCCAATGTTATAAAAGATGCTTTTTTAAAAAGAAAAATACAGCTTGAGGAGTTATTTGAATATATAAATAAATTGGATTGTGCTGGTGCTTACAATGAAACGGCATATCTTATTAAATCAATGTTTAACAAAATTACTACATATATTCCTAACAAACATCCTGATATATTATTAGAACTATTTAATATTTTAATAACAGAATATAATAAAGCTAACATTTTGGGAACAGAAAAGACATTTGTAGATTTAATAAAAATTTTATATGTTTTTAAACAAATATCAAAAGATACTTTAATCAAATTTACTAGTATTTTTCGCTATAGCGATAATTTATTAAGTCAAGTTGGTTTGTTTGCAGCAACACTTTATAGAAGTGGAAAAATAAATGATAATGAATATATGGACTTTATAAGCTCACTTTATTCGTCTGGTATTATAAAAAATAATTATCTATTATTTGATTTCACTTATACTATAAATAATGATTTTTTATCTAGACTTACAGTAAATTTTACTAAAAATAAACAATATGATAAGACCATTTATGTAATTAATAATATACTTAGAATAGATTTTAATAATACAATACATAAACACAGTTTTTTATACTCTCATCTCAATTCTAGCCAGCATATAATAGAAAATAAGACAAAATTTGAAGAGATATGGAATTTATATTCGCAGCTTGTATATGCCTATTATAAAACAAATAATATGCACAAAATAAAGCAACAAAATAATACAGATGCATCAAATCAAATTATTATAGAACATCTTATAAAATTAAATTTATTTGAAGAAGCAATTGATTTTTCCATATTCCAATGTTCTAAAAATAAATTAAATAAAAAATCATGTGAAAAATATTTAAAAATATGCCTTGATAAAATTCCAATAAATAAAAAAATAATATATTGCAAAATATTTAAAAAAACAGAAAAAGATCTTGAAAATAAAAAAACTAATTTATTGTGATTTTTTATATTAAAATAGTAAATATTATGACATTTATTATTTCTTGAAAATTTAAATTTTATATATATTATTTGTTTAGTTATGTTTAAATTAACAATAGGATAAATATATTTATGGAAGAAAGAAAAGTTGTAATAACTGGTATTGGTTTAGTATCACCACTTGGAAATAATGTAAAAACTAGTTGGGACGGTATTAAAAATTCTAAAAGTGGTATAAGAGTTATTAAAAGTTTTGATGTTTCACAATTACCAGATAGTATTAGTAAAGTTGCCGGCGAAGTTAGAATGGCTGATGAGGAAAACGGTTATAATCCAGATTTATTTATAGAAAAAAAAGATCAAAGAAAAACAGGTAAATTTATTTGGTTAGCTATGGGTGCCGCAGAAGAAGCTATTAAAGATTCTGGATGGCAGCCAACAGACGAAAAAGATCTTACAAGAACTGGTGTTATGATGGGTTCTGGTATTGGTGGTTTAGATTATATTCAAAACACAGCTAATACTATGTTTTCAAGAGGTATCAATAAAATTAGTCCATTTTTTGTGCCAGGCAGCTTAATAAATCTTACAACAGGTCATATATCAATGAAATATGGATTTATGGGACCTAATGAATCATTGGTTACAGCATGTGCTTCTGGTAGCCATGCAATAGGAGAAAGTGCGGAAGTAATTAAAAGAGGTGAAGCCGATGTTATGATAGCTGGTGGTGCAGAATCAACAATATGCGAATTAGGTGTTGGCGGATTCTCTGCTATGCATGCTCTTTCAACATCCTATACAGCTACGCCAGAAAAAGCATCAAGACCTTGGGATAAAGGAAGAGATGGTTTTGTTATAGCAGAAGGTGCTGCTGTTCTAGTTCTTGAAGAATATGAACATGCTAAAAAAAGAGGTGCAAAAATCTACGCTGAATTGGCCGGATTTGGAAGCAGTGGCGATGCATATCATATTACAGCCCCAGAACCAACAGGAAAAGGTCAAAAATTAGCTATAAAAATGGCACTTAAAGAAGCCAAGTTAAATCCGAATCAAATAGACTATATTAATGCTCACGGCACTTCAACACCAATGGGTGATATGATAGAATTTAGAAGTATAAAAGATGTATTTAGCGATTGCTTAGATACAATTTCAATGTCATCAACTAAATCTGCCATAGGCCATTGTCTTGGTGCTGCAGGTGCAATTGAAGCTGTATTTTCAATAATGTCAATTCAAGATAATATTTTACCTCCAACATTAAATTTAGAAGATCCTGATGATGAATGTCAAGGTATTGATTTAGTTCCATTAAAAGCAAAAGAGAAAAAAGTTAATGCCGCATTATCTAATTCTTTTGGATTTGGAGGAACAAATGCTTCTCTTATTTTTAAAAGAATATAATTAAATGTTGTAAATTTTAATTATAACTAAACCCACTAATTGTTAGTGGGCTTTTGTTTATTTATCAAATTTTCCAGCTTTTAATTCTTGTAAATATATTTCCAACTTTTTCTTAACAACACCACTTAGCATATAAACACCAATAAGATTTGGTATGGAAATACTTAAAAAGAAAACATCAGATATATCAACAACAGTCTTTAAATCTAAAAATCCGGCTGGGACTAAAAATAACACTGCGACAATATTAAAAATCATAACATATTTGTCTTTTAAAAGACCCTTCCATACTGATTGTGCATAAAATATAGTAGCGAGACAATTAGCAAAAGCGAATATTACGATCATTACTGATAATATTATTGGAAACCATGAAGATACAGTGGCAAAAGCTCTTTTTGTCATGACTATACCTTCTGTTCCGCCAACATGAACCCCAGTTGCAACTATTGTTAATCCTGTTAAAAAGCAAAAAAATCCGGCACTTATCATAGGTGTAAGAGAAGCTATTGAAGCTTGTCTAACAGGTTCTTTAGTTTTTGCAACTGCATGTGCTATTGCACTTGTGCCAACACCTGCTTCATTAGAATATGCTGCTCTTTTTATACCAGTTGCAACAACAGTGCCAATAAATCCCGCAAAGGATGCTTTTACTGTAAAAGCATCTTTAATCATTTCTATAATTGCAGATGGTATATTTTTTATATGGAAACCTAATATTGTAAAAATACCAACTGTATAAATTAAAGCCATTGCAGAAACTAACTTTGAAGCCGCATTTCCAACAGCCTCTGTTCCAGATGCTATAATAACAAAAACGCCTAAGCAAAAAATAATTGTTGCCAACACTGCAAAGCTTGAAAAAATTTCAAAATCTGTAATTGTTACTATTGCCTGGTTTACTTGAATCATTAAACTGCCTATAGAACCAATTATAAAAATATACTAAAACATAAAGATAAAATAGCACCAAATTTAGCAAAACCTAATTGCTGTAGTCCATATTTTAAATATCTAAAAGGACCACCATTTACTTTTCCATCAGGTTTAACCTCTCTATAGGTCTGAGCTAACACAACCTCAGTAAATATTGTGTTCATTGCAAAAAATCCACAAATTATAATCCAAATAACAGCACCTGGTCCGCCAAGTCCAACAGCTATTGCAACACCAGATATATTGCCCAATCCAACAGTGCCTGTAATAGAAGTAAATAGTGATTGTCTTGGGGTCATTTCACCCGGATCATTAGGAGAATAATATTTATTTTTGATTGCTACAGATATACCGTGCTTAAATAACCTAATATTAGGAAAATTTAACTTAAATGATAAATAAATACCTGCAACAAATAACCATACAACTAAAAGTGGAAAACCATACACTTCATAGAAAAATATAGAATTAAGGACTTCAGAAAGCCTTACGAAAAAATTTAACATATACATAAATGATTATCCCAAACTAATTTGTAGTTTAAATATCGTAAAAATAATAATCAATATATTTTTTTTATAATATTTTATTATTTTACTATTATAGTATTACCCCCTTAAAGATTTTAAAGATATTATCTTAAAATCTTTTATTAATAACTTTTACAAAAATTCTTGATTATCAAAAATATAAACAATAATATTATTTTAGATAAATTATATAACTATTATTTATGGATAAAATTATGAATCAACTTGTTCCTATGGTTGTAGAACAAACAGGAATGGGTGAAAGAAGCTATGATATATATTCTAGATTATTAAAAGAAAGAATTATTTTTGTTACTGGTGAAATTGAAGATAATATGGCATCTCTTATAGTTGCACAATTGTTGTTTCTTGAATCAGAAAATCCCGAAAAAGATATTTCAATGTATATAAATTCACCTGGCGGTGTTGTAACATCTGGATTATCAATATATGACACAATGCAATATATAAAGTGTAAAGTTTCTACAATATGTTTAGGACAGGCTTGCTCTGCAGCATCACTTTTATTATGTGCTGGCGAACCCGGTAAAAGAATATCTTTGCCAAATTCAAGAATTATGATACACCAACCATCCGGCGGTTTTAAGGGACAAGCAACAGATATTGAAATTCACGCAAAAGAAATTCTATCAATTAAAAAAAGATTAAATAATATATATGTTCACCATACTGGAAAACCATTATCAGCTATTGAAAAAGCAATGGAAAGAGATAATTTTATGAGTCCAGAAGAAGCGTTAAAGTTTGGTTTAATTGATAAAATTATTACTTCTAGAGATGAAATAGGTTATAATTAATGAATGCTTATTTATTATTATTAATTGGAATATTTTTGGGAATATTTAATTCATTAGCATTAAAATTGACAATAAACATATATCTAAATACAAAAAATACTTTTATTATTTTTTTAAGTTTTTTTCTAAGAATGTTTTTTGTCTGTATAATTTTTTATATATTTTTAGATAAAAATTGGATGAACGCTGTTTTAATGCTAATAGGATTGACTATTTCAAAATTATCTTTTATTATTTATAATAGAATGAATGGTATTAAAAAATGAATATTTCTACAGATCAGTTTATATTATGGGAAAATGATTTTTTTAAAATAAATCATACTATACTATTTACATGGTTTGTGATGATTATTATATTAATAGCTGTTTTTATATTGAGATTAATATTAACTCAAGAAAAAAATATTGGAAAATTACAAAATTTCTTTGAAATTCTTATTAGTGGTATAGAAGATCAAATAAACAAAATGGGAAAAGTTGATATGAAAATTGTTTTTCCATTTATAGCAACTCTATTCATCTTTATATTATTTTCAAATTTATTGCAAATAATACCATTTTTTAATCCACCAACAGCGTCCTTATCAACAACTATAGCATTGTCTATAATGGTTGTATTTATTGGTTTATTCTATGGTATAAAAAGAGTTGGAGTATTAGGCTATTTAAAAAAATATATTAAACCTACACCAATTATGATATTTATGAATATTATAAGCGATATATCATCAAACTGTGCATTAGCAATAAGACTTTATGGTAATATGATGAGTGGTATGTTAATTGGTGCTATAGTTATTAAAATTGCTTTTTTAGCTTTTGGTTTTCCAATTTTTTTAGATATATTAAGCTTCATTAGCAGCATTATTCAAGCTTATATATTCTCAATATTAGCATTAATGTTTATGACTTCGTCAGAAAGATGATTTTAAAATTTAATAAAAATTTTAGGTATTAATATGAAAATAAATATGTTAAAGGAAATTTCAGAACTTTTAAAACATGAAAGAAGATTTCATAATATAACATTAGAGGAGTTGTCAAACAATACAAATATTTCATATAATTCCGTATGGAATATTGAAAATGGCTGTGATTTTAAGATGTCAACATTTATAAAATTATGTAATTTCTATGGAATAGATATAACTAAAATATTTAAAGAAAAAGATCTTAAGGTCAATCCAAAATTAAAGCTTAATAAAACTCAAATGCAAAATTTGAAAAATTTTATAGATAGTTTACAACAAAATAATGACAATAAAGAGAATAAATAATATTCAAAAATGTTGAATTGGACTCCGTCTAGTTGGCAAAATGCCACCATTAAAAAACAGATGCCTATTTACGAAGATTTATCTTTATTAAATAGTATAAAACACGAAATTTCAACATATGATGGAATTGTTAAACTTGAAGAAATTATATCTCTAAAAAATAAACTTAAAAATATCTCAAAAAATAATGATTTTTTAATTATCGCAGGAAGTTGTGCTGAAGAATTAAACAATAATAATCAAGAATTAATTGAAACAATAAAAACAATTAATGAGGTTTCGGATATTATATTAAAAAAATTCAATAAAAAAACCATAAAAATTGGAAGAATGGCAGGACAATATGCAAAACCACGAAGCAATGATTTTGAAATAAAAAATGGAATAAAACTTCCAATTTACAGAGGAGATATTATAAATCATATTGAATTTAGCAAAGAAGCACGAAATCCAGATCCGAACTTAATGAAAATTGCATACAAAAAAAGCTATAATGATTTCAATCTAATAAGAAATACCGAAAAAGATTTTTATATAGCCCATGAAGCTCTTTTGCTAGATTATGAAGAATCAATGATTAGAAGTATCAATAATATTGACTTTTTATCATCAACTCATTTCCCATGGATAGGAGATAGAACTAGAGACATTAATAGTGCACACGTGGAATTCTTAAGTGGAATATTTAACCCTATTGCAATAAAGTGTGGTTCAGATACAAATATTGAAGATCTTATAAGCGTAATAAAAAAACTAAACCTGAACAACGAAGATGGAAAAATTACTTTAACAATAAGATCCGGCATTAAAAGTATAAATAATTTTTTACCAAAATTAATAACCAAAATAAAAAGTGAAAAACTAAATGTTTTATGGGTTGTGGATCCAATGCATGGTAATACTAAAAAAATAAATAACATAAAAATTAGATATCTTGAAGAAATATTAGAAGAAACAAATAATTTTATACAAATATGCAAAGAAAACGATATCAATCCCAATGGAATACATATAGAAATGAGTGGATTAAACATAACAGAATGTATTGGATTATCAGTTAATGAGAAAAATATAAATACTTCATATAAAACTCTATGCGACCCACGATTAAATAAAGAACAAACAATATATTTAGCTAATAATATAAACCTATAATTTTATGACATTCTTTCAAAAAAAATTTCTTAAATTTCATTTGATATAACTTTTAGTTTATATATTATAAAAATATAATTAAAAAATAAGAGGTAAATATGCCAATACCAAACGTTATCAGCGATATAGAATTTCAATTACAAAAAAACAAACCTTTAGATTCTATCCGTGGAACATTATATAACAAAAAAAATCAACCATTTTTGTATGTTAACCAGATAATGGGAGATATATTACTAAAAGTTATAGAATATAACAGGGAAGACGTAATGGAAGATATATGCAATACGGAAAGATTTCAAGATACAGTTAATTCTACAATAAATACAAACCTATTTAAAAGAAATTTTATAGAATTAGAACAAAATGAAACATCAAAAATATTATTAAATTTTGCAAAACATAAAAATATGCGAACATTGCAATAATATTATTCATATCTAAGGAAAAATTTTCCTTAGATTGCCTTTATTCTGCACCATTAACTATTTCTATACCAGCACTGACACCAAGCCTATTTGCACCAGCCTCTATCATTTTTACTGCAGTTTCATAATCCCTAATTCCGCCGCTGGCCTTAATCAAAAAATCCTTACCAAGAATTTGCCTCAAAAGCTTTACATCATCAACAGTTGCTCCGCCTTTTGAAAAACCTGTGCTAGTCTTTATAAAATCAGCTCCTGAATTTTTTACTATATTTGCAAGTTTTTCCTTTTCTTCATTCGTCAACAAACATGTTTCAATAATAACCTTAACAACCACATCTTTTTTAGACTTTTTAACTTGGCCAACAAAACTGTTTAATTCATCCTTAATCAAATCAAACTTGCCAGATTTTGTCCAACTGTTATTAACGACTATATCCAACTCATCCGCACCATTTTTTATAGCATCCAAGCCTTCAAAAATCTTAACTTCTGTTGTATTCAATCCATGCGGGAATCCTATAACAGTGCAAACAGCCGTATTTGAATTTTGCAATTCATTTTTACACATCTTCACATAGCAAGGACTAACGCACACCGCCTTAAAATTATACTTTTTAGCATTATCACACAACTTTAGCACATCCAATTCCAACGCATCCGGTTTAAGAATTGTGTAATCAATATATCTCGCAATTTCAGCTTTTTTCATAACAAAAAAAATTATTTAACTAATTTAATAGTAATTTATCATTTTTTTTCAATCAATAGTTTTTTAATATTAAAAACAAAAATTTAAAAAATTTTATAAATTTATATTAGTTATTATTTCACTCAATCCTAAAGCTGCCGTTGGTGATAGTGAAATTAACTCACAATTCAATATCTCTTGTATTTTTTCTTTTTTAAAATCAATAAACTTGATTATTTGCATTTCATGATTATCAACAATTTTATTCTTATTTTTTTCATTATATTTCAATATCTGTTCACTAGTTTCTTTTAAATTGGATAAACAGATAATTGAAGTAAAATTATGTTTTACATTTTTTGAAATATTAATAACATTTGAGTTTAAAAAAGTATATTTGCCAATTTCTTCTTCGCATTCTCTTGTTAAACAATCCATTATTGTTTTATCCTTTTCTCCATCAAAAAATCCACCTGGAAATTTCCAAGATTGAAGATTATTTTTTAAAGTTAAATCACTACCAATAAGTATTTTATTATCACTTGTTTTTAGTATGCCAGCAACAGATAAATGATTGCTAAAATAATCATTATTTAGTTCCTGATGTTCTTTTTTCTTTGTATCTATTGACGTTTTATAGTCAATTATATCATAAGATATATTTATTGTGTTATCTTTATTAACTATAATATCAAGAATATCATATAACTTTCCATTATATACTCCAGGATTTCTTATAACTTCTTTTTGCCAATTGTCTTCTATAAATTTTAAAGTTTCTATATCAAAGTTATGATTTTGTTGATGATATATAAAATTAATGTTGTTTTGTGGGAGATTGCCGGAAAAATGTTGAAAATATTGGTTATAATTTAGATTGATAAACATATTTATTCCATAATTCTTTTTTGTTGTTTGCTTGACAATATTGATTTTATTCTTGAATTAAATTTAGACAAGTCTATTTCTTTTGTAAAGAATGAATTGAAAATTTTTTCTACCATTATTCCAATATCAGTTTTTAATTTGAATTTTTCAGATTCTGGTAATTCTTTAAAAATATCATTTTTTATAGTGTAAAACAATTCTATCAATCTTTCTTTAAAAGGTATTTTGTATATTAAATCTAAAATTTCAATATTATTTTCAATATTATTTTCATCTATATTATAATAATTAATATTATTTTTTATTGTTAAATAATTAATTATATTTGGTGCTATTTTTTTGATTTTATTTATAAGAACTATATTGTCAGAACACGAATAATCTCTGCAAATTAATCTTCTAATTATAGTTCTATCTAGTGATATATAAGATTTTAATATATCGCTCTGCTTCACTAATATATTACTTGGAACACTTATCTTAATCTGTCCCTTTAATATTTTACCATAAACTATTGGTGGATTATATCTTGGATTATATAGTGGAGATAAATTATCTATAACTTCATCTAATGTATGTGGAATTAAGTCTATGTCCTTATGACTAATTTCAATTAATTCTTTTCTAATCTTTATTAATTTAATAAAATAATCTAAATCTATTTCACTATCTACATTTAGAATAATAGCTAAATCTAGATCTTCTTTTTCATTTAATGAAACACTGCTTGTACCATAATATATTGCAGCGTATATAAAACTGTTCTTACTTAATCTTTCTTTAATTTCTTCCAACATTTTTATTCTCTTGTAATTTGTGATAATTGTCCAGATAACAACACCCTATCTTGTTTTGCATGATTTTCTTTTGGTATTATTTTTATGTAAAATTCTCTTGATATTATGAATTCAAAATCATTCATTATTTCGCAAGCCTTAAAAAACATCAATGATTCATTATACGGAATTTCTTTGTTTTTAACAATAGATTTTAACTTTTTTATTTTTTTGACAAAAGTTTTACAAAAATGGTCTCCATTTTGAGAGTCTAATATTCTAGCTGATTCATCTAGGTCTGATGGATTTGAAAAATATGGAACTCCATTTAAAATTGCCCTATAAGTTAATATATTTCCAGGTGTATGTCCTAATTTTGAGAGAAAAATATCAAACTCTTCTCTTTTTAGACTTCTTACTAATTGTCTTCTAGTAATCGTCCTATTATCTAATAAAACATATCTTGCAATATCCGACATTTTAAAAGTTTCTTCCTTAATTTCACTAATCAAACTATTTCCTTTTAATAATATACCTTTTGATATTGCCGGATTATATCTTGGATTATACAATGGTGAAATTGTATCAGTTAATTCATCATTAGTATGTGGAACTAAATCTATATCAAAACCGGTTTCTTTGGATATTCTATTTCTCAAATCATATAACAGTTTATATTGATGTGCCGGAATAATTCCATCATTATCTTTAAATATGATTGCAATATCTATATCCCTACTTAATCTGCTTTTTACGGATGAGCCATATAAAATTGCTGTATCTATAAAATCTAGAGATTCTAAATCTGACTTTATTTTGATTATTACGAATAAATTATTTACAGTTATATAATTTACTTTTTTATGTAAATAAGATTCTAATTGATTCAAAGTGTTTTTTATAATATATTGTATTTTTATTTCTTCTTCTGCTCCTTTTAAAAATTTTTTATATAATGAAGATCTAGTCAAAAATTCAAATACTACGCTTTCTATATGAATGTATAAATCATTAAAAATAGCAACCTTGATACATTCGCTAATAGCTTTCATAGAATTGGTATATAATTCCATTGTATATCTCTCAGCCTTATGATTTATCCTATAGAAATAGACAATATCATTAATAGTTCCAATTATTGGTTTTTTAGATAAGACTTCCATAAGAAATAATGGATCCTCGAACCTTCTGAAATCTTTAAATAATAATTGATTTTGCAACAAAAATTCTTTTTTATATAAAAATCTCCAAAAATAAAAGCATGAATGATAATCGTTTGCACCTATTATTTCTTTTGAGTCAAAATTTTGTAAATTTCTGTGAAATTTTTCACTTCTTTGCAAAAATCTTACTCTTAGTTTTTCATCAATACCTTCAGCGATATTTCCAAACATTTGTACATTGCCACCACAAATATCGGTATTATTTTTAGCAGCAAAATCATATAATTTTTCAAATACTTCTTTGTTATATAATAAATCGTCTGGATCTAGAAAAAATATATATTTCCCTTTTGCAATCAATATTCCCGCATTCCTGGCTAAACCAGCACCTTGATTTTGTTGATTTATTACCATTATTCTTTTATCTAATTTTGCATATTCATATAAGATATCTAATGAATTATCTGTAGAACCATCATTTACACAAATTATTTCAATATCTTTAAAATTTTGTTCAATTATACTATTTAAACTTTCTGGAAGGTAGTCAGACATATTATATATTGGCAATATAACAGAAATTAATATTTTATCTTCTTTATGGTGGAAGTGTTTTTGTAATTCTAATTCTTTAAATTCTTCCATATTTAACCTTTAATAATAGTTCTGAACCCTTGAACCGGAGACTGAAAATACTGCAATACGACAGTTGATGGTTTTTAAACAAACGGTAATAAAACCGGAGTTCTGGACATAGCCACACCCTCCGGTTCTATTACTATAAGGATAGTAAATAAACCAATTATTTTTACTAATTCTAAATATTCTCTTATTATAATAGCACATTATAATAATCCTTATTAAAAATATTAGAACCGCTTACCGAATGGTTTTCAGACCACAAATAATTATGGGTTCATATAATAATTATTCAATGATTAATATAAATTATTAGTTGTAAAAATCAAGGAAAATTTAATAATACTATCTTTAATTATATTGTCTTTATCGTTTTTATATTCGTTTTCTTGTTTTATGAATTATTAGATAAATTGGTTTAATGCAAAATTGTAAATAAGATTTTTCTTGAATTTAATTTATTATGTTCTATGATTGAAATGTCTTAATTAAATACTAATAATAAGTAAAAAAATGAGTGATATTATAGAAAGTGGAATTAATAGTAGTGGAAATTATAGTGCAAGTTCAATTACGGTTTTAAAGGGACTTGAAGCGGTTAGAAAAAGACCTGGCATGTATATTGGTGATACGGATGATGGAACGGGCTTGCATCATATGCTTTATGAAATTCTGGATAACTCTATTGATGAAGCTTTGGCGGGATATGCAAATAAAATTATAGTTAGATTGAATAAGGATGGTTCGGCAACTGTGTCGGATAATGGTAGGGGTATTCCTACTGGTATTCATCCAACAGAAGGAATTTCTGCGGCGGAAGTTTGTATGACAGATCTCCATGCCGGTGGTAAATTTAATAATGATTCCTATAAAGTATCCGGTGGTTTGCATGGTGTGGGTGCATCCTGTGTTAATGCGTTGTCTGATTGGTTAAAATTGAGAATTTGGCAAAATGGAAAGGAACATTTTATAGAGTTTAGAAAGGGCGTTACGGTTGAACCGTTGAAGGTTGTTGGCGATGCTGGTGATAGAACTGGAACAGAAACAACATTTTTTCCTGATGCAACTATTTTTAAAATTACGGAATTTGACTATCCAACAATTGAAAAAGCAATTAGGGAAAAGGCATTTTTAAATTCAAATGTTTATATTGAGTTGATTGATGACAGAGGCGAGGAACAAAAAAAAGATACGTTCCATTATGAAAATGGAATATTGGAATTTGTTAAGTATTTAGATAGAGGCAAGACTTCTATTGCAAAACCATTGATATTTAAGAGTAAAGAAGAAAACGGCATTACTTTTGAATTGGCTTTGTCTTGGAACGATGGATATTATGAAAATATGGTTTGTTTCACAAACAATATTAGACAGGGTGATGGTGGAACACATTTGGCCGGTTTAAAAAGTGCTTTGACAAGGGCGATTACGGACTATGCCAACAAGTCAGAATTGACAAAAAAGTATAAAATAGAATTGACTGGCGATGATATTAGAGAAGGCTTGACAGCAATAATTTCTGTTAAAGTGCCGGACCCTAAATTTTCTTCGCAGACAAAGGATAAACTGGTGTCTTCGGAAGTTAGAACTGTGGTTGAAGGACAGGTTCTGTCTTATCTAAACAGATATTTTGAAGAAAATCCAACAGAGGCAAAAACTATAATAGAAAAAGCTTTTGAGGGCGCTAGGGCAAGAGTTGCAGCAAGAAAAGCAAGAGAATTAACTAGAAGAAAAGGCGCTTTGGATATAGCAAACCTTCCTGGAAAGTTGGCTGACTGTCAAGAAAAAGATCCTGCTTTATCAGAGATTTATTTGGTAGAGGGAGATTCTGCTGCTGGTTCTGCAAAAACAGGCAGAGATAGAAGATATCAAGCAATTCTTCCTGTATTTGGTAAAATTCTTAATACAGAAAAATCAAGGTTTGATAAGGTTATATCATCGGAAAAAATGGGCATGATTATTTCAGCTCTTGGAACAAGCATAGGCAAGGAAGATTTTGATATCAACAAGCTAAGATACCATAAAATTGTTATTATGGCAGATGCCGATGTGGATGGTTCGCATATTAGAACTTTATACATGACATTCTTCTATAGACACATGCCGGAAATAATTACAGGCGGATATTTATATATAGCACAACCACCTTTATATAAAATAAAAAAGGGGAACAGCGAAACATATATAAAGAATGAGACATTATATAGCGAATATATAATAACCAATGCCTGTAGCGATGCTGTATTTAAAAACAGCCACGGACTTGTAAAATCTGGTCAAGATTTAATAGAATATATCAAAAAAGTAATGCTATTCACGAACCTTTTAAAGAGTGTATCAAGAGCATTGCCATTTGATATAGTTGAAAGTCTAGCTATAATTGGCGCCTTTAATCAAGAGACATTCTCTAACCCTGACACCATGAAATCAGTTGGCGAAAATTTAGTAAAAGTAATAAGCAAGTTTGAAAAAGATGAAGATACTAAATGGGGCTATGAAATCACATACGATGGAAAATTAGTATTAACAAAAGAATACAAAAGCGTTATTACTAAATTTGAAATTAAAGATGAAATTTTAGCCATGCCAGAAATTTCAGAATTAAATAAACTAAGACAAGAAATTTTTGAGAATTTTGGTGATTATGTAGTTTTATCTAAAAAAGACGAAGAATATACTGCTAATAGACCATCTGAATTAGCTAAAATCATTAATGAAGTTGGCGTAAAAGGCATTACAATTCAAAGATTTAAAGGTCTAGGTGAAATGAATCCTGAACAATTATGGGAAACTACACTCAACCCTGAAAATAGAACTTTATTAAAGGTAACTATTGAAGATGCGGCGCTTGCTGATGAAACATTTGCAACTTTAATGGGAAATATAGTTGAACCGCGTAGAGACTTTATTCAAGAGAATGCCTTGAATGTTGCAAATTTAGATATATAGTTTATAAAACAGGTTGCTTAAATAGCAACCTAATTTACTTTTTTAGAATATTTATCTATAAATCCAATCTAAAAGTTATCTCATCACATGCACCGTTTTTAGCATCAGCTAATTCTTCATATGTTGCAATATCTCCATATCCAGTAGATTCTTCCTTTCCGAATTCACCATCAATCATATTAGAATTTTCTGGAATTGTATCAGAACATAGCCCCATTCTAATACTTCCCGTATCAAGTGATTTATCATCCATTTTTTCTTCTATATTGGCAGCTATTTTTGAAGGTATATAACCATCGTATTTTGCGGTAAAATCCATAACATTGAGACCAGCAAAATTAGCCTGATAATCTGGATTTGATAAGTCATCAGGATCTGATTCCCATGTACTCACCTCCCCTATGAAGTCGTCCATAATTCTCCCCCACAAATCTCCTTCTCTGCCAACTTTAATGAAGATCTTCCACACTAATCGCCCCCACCCTATGAAGGAATCATCCATCTAAACTCTCCTGTGAAGGGTCTCTATCAATCCACCTTGTAAAGGAGCACACCCAATATCACACACATGTGAAGATGTTCCACATCACCCCCCGTCAAGGAGCCCACTTCTCAACCACCATGTG